>DASYSW010000370.1:0-2943 GCA_036002905.1 Chitinophagaceae bacterium | reverse complement strand
GATTCTGCTTCACACAAAACGGTTGATATTTCAGGGGAGTACAATACTCAAAAAGGTAGTCTAATTGATTTTCGGGATAATCAACTGCTTACAGTACTGGACGAGCCAGAGTAACTGCACCCAAATTTGGCATATGTAAGCCATCCCGGAATAAGAAGGCAATTTAAATCCAGTTTTGGGCGATCTTTAGGCATTCAAATCCGATAACCCCTGCTTTTTCGATTTCTTACCCCACCGTCCCCATACCACCAGATAACATACCCCCGCCGTTATCCAGACATCGGCGAAATTGAATATTCCGGTCCTCAAATTAAGAATGCCGAGATTCATGAAATCGGAAACATGCCGGTCAAACAACAAACGGTCAAGGATATTGCCGATACCGCCGGCGAAAATTAATGCAAAGGCAATTATCTTCCCATTGGGCATGACCCGGGATTTCAGGATCGTATAGACAAAGAAACCAAGGAGAAAAACCAGGGGAACGATACCCAGGATCCAGTAACTGGCGATCCGGGGCAGGTTATCGGCGAAACTCATGGCCGCACCGGTATTTTCCACGTATTCGAGTCTGAAACTGTCGTGAAAGTAGGAGTGGACGGCTTTGTCTTTTAATTGATCCTTTGCGATATCCTTGGTCACCCGGTCCCAGCTGATGAGGGTCAGGGAGCTGAGGCAGAACAGCAGGATCTTTAACCGGCTTTTACTGACTATCTTTTTCAATTGGACTTGCTTCGTTTTTTATTGAGGTATAAATTACGAAATAGTCAGCGTATGTAAGGCGGTGAGTTGGCCGTCTCCCCCGCACATGCAGGGGCCGGGCTCTCCGCTGTATCTTCCCGCGTGTGTGGGAAGGATGCCGCTGCGATCCCTGACGGGGAGGGGGAGAGTGTGCAGAACCAACAAGCTTAATTCGCTAACTTAGTAGTAAGATATTTCCTCAGGGTTTGCAAAATCAATGGTAATACAATCAAATGAAACTATTACTCCTGATTCCCTTATTTATTGTGCTCCCGGAATTGCTTTTAACCGGGAATTGGAATGCTGATACAGCGAATGCAAAAATTACTTTTACTGTAGACGGGCCCTTTGGGACAGTTGATGGGAGTTTTACAGGATTAAAAGCCACTTTTCAGTTCGATGCGAACGACTTACCGGGAAGTTATATCAAAGCAACCGTTGATCCGGCTACGGTAAGTACGGGTAACTGGCTTCGTAATCATCATTTACGCAGTGAAGATCAGTTTTTAAATACTTCTAAATATCCGCTGCTTGGATTTACCTCTACTAAAATTGAGAAAACCCCAACGGGATTTAAGGCCACAGGTAATTTAAGTTTAAAAGGTATCACTAAACCCATAGAAATACCATTTACGTTTTCTAATTCTGGTAACAGTGGATTTTTCAAAGGACAGTTTGCCATTCAGCGAATGGATTACAACATTGGAACGGAGGGTGGTACAGTGGGAAACACGATTACTATCCATATTGCCGTTCCCGTCACGAAATAGGATTATAGTGGTTAAGCCTCTTAAAATATGCAACCGGAGTAGTCCCTTTGAAATTTGTAATAACGGGAGATTACAATTGAATAAAAAGACCTAATTGCTTAATCCACTTTTTGCCGTAGTACGACATTGCAGATTTATTTGAAATAGTCAGTGGGTAAAAAATAATGTTGCGCTTTTATCTTTTACATGCATGGTGAGTCCCTTACCGAGCGCAATCGCCTGTTCATTAAAAGGATCAGTTAATTCGATTTGCACACTCTTTAATTCACCTCTGGAAATATCCGCCAGAGTATAAGTAATATTAATATTTTTATTGTAAAACGTATGGTGTTTTCAGATATACCGAATCCGCGAAATGATTTTTTAAAATAACCAAATTCCTAACTGAAGTCTTAAATTCATTTAATTATTTGCATAAAGATTAAGAGAAATTAGAACGATATGCCTATTGCAAAAAGACTGCTTGGCAGACTAAAACGCACACATTTAATTCTGGTAATTATATTATTAGTTACATTTTTAATGTTACTCATGCGTTCCCCGGCACCCAATATCAACCAATCTATAGCCAATTTAAGAGCTGAAGTAGCACCTTCTTTAGATTCAATGAATGTAAGCCTTAGCAAAGAAAACAGGTTTTTTGACAGCATTCAGTACCTGATCGATTCCAAGCAATTTGAGGGAGCCAATCTTGTCATAGACAGATTACTCAGGAAAGAACCCAAAAATGATCGTTTTCTGATTTTAAAGGGCAAAGTATGGTATGCCCGGGGAAATTATGATTCTGCCATGTATTATTACAATTTTACCGATTCCATTCATGTTAATTCAGCAGCAGGAGTTGAAAAAGCGAAAGTGTATACCCAATTGAAAAACTATACAAAAGCTATAGAGGAGTACAGAATCGCGTATAATCACAATTTTGATTTTAGTCTTCCGCTTGCTGATGTTTTTGTACTGAATAATCAGAAAGACAGCGCCTTGAAATACTATGAGATTTATCTAGCTAATTATACCGATTCGGTATATAAAGAATTAAAGTTACAGGGCATTAAAGTTTATCCGCCAGATTCTGTCAGAAGTAAAATAAACAGTTTAAAAATAGTCAAACACACAAAATCTTCCTATTGTGACGAAATTTTTGACAGTTTAACTGCCACAATGGTGTATTATAAATATGAAGAAGAGCCAGTGTACAAAACCGGTATCGGCGGAATGATGAGGTTTGTTACTGCTAACTTTTATATTACAAAAAATGAGCCTTGGCAAAGTTTATTTAAGATAACCTTTATCGTTGATAAAGACGGGTCCGTAGTCGCCCCCAGAATAGAAGGTAAACCCGTTTCTGATTATTCAGCTTCTGAGCGTGAAATGATACGAGTTTTCCGGAAAATGCCCCGATGGGAACCTGGTAAATGTAACCATACTAAAA
>DASYSW010000369.1:0-5607 GCA_036002905.1 Chitinophagaceae bacterium | reverse complement strand
ACATCACTTCCTTTTTTGATGAAGAAAGTAAAATACCCGCGAGCATCAGCCCAAATCCGAGATGCGAAACAGACCCCCCTGAAAGTTTTAGTTTACCCTTCATTCCAATCCAGACATAGGCAGTGTTTGCGATGATCGCATAAATGCTGCACACCATTGCGAACCAGATCGCTCCTAAAAACCCAAGGCCATGATCCTGGTAATTGATATTTCCAAAGGCAAGCACCAATGTCGAAATGATCAAAGAAACAACCGTGGGTGCGAGGATCTTTTTCCGGAAAAATTTAGGATCCGTCTGTTTATATTTCAAATATTGAACAATGGCGGTGAGAATACCAATAATGATCGCCACAAAAATGATAACACGGTTATAGGAGAAGACCGCATCTTCGCCCATAGTGAAATTGCTTCCAAAAATTTTGTTGATCACAGGCAGCGAGGTCGCGATCGCTATAAATAATGCAGTTAGGGAAAATATGAGCGAACCAATGAACATCCAGAACTCGCGTGACGAGGTTTGTTCTTCCTTTACAATATGCGGTATCGACTTGTATCGAATGGCATAAAAGACAAATGACGGGATCAAAAAAATAAACATAAAAGCGAGCAGCTGGAAATTCATTCCGAGGTCGGTGAATGCATGGACTGAAGTGTCACCCAATACCCCGCTTCGTGTGAGGAACGTTGAATAAAGAACAAGATTGAATGTGATGAGAAACAGGAAGTGCGTGGCTCTTAATGAGTGTCCGGTGTGTTTATAAATAAGCAAGGTGTGTATACCACCAATTAATGTTAGCCAGGGCACCAATGATGCATTTTCTACCGGGTCCCATGCCCAGTACCCACCGAAGTTCAGTGACTCATAAGCCCAACGTCCGCCCATCATAATGCCGGTACCGAGTCCAGCTGCGGAAAATAAAGCCCAGGGCAATGCCGGTTTAGTCCAGTCACCGGTACTTTTCTTCCATAAGCCAGCGATTGCAAAAGCAAATGGAACAATCGTGGATGCAAAACCGAGAAAGAGAACAGGAGGGTGTATCACCATCCAATAATTCTGCAAAAGGGGGTTAAGGTCATTACCATCTTTAATCAGGGAAAGATAATTGGGTTGTGAAAATATCGGGGCATCCATCTCATTCCTCAATAACACAAATGGATTTGAGCCCATGCGCCAGTTAAAAAAATATATACCAGCGATCATCGTAGCCAAACAAACTTGCGCAAAACTTACGACGGTCATTACCGGTGCTTCCCAATTTCTTGCTTTGCGGACCAGGATCAGTCCCAACACGCAATGCCAGATGCTCCATAAGAGAAAACTCCCTTCCTGCCCCTCCCAGAAACAGCTAAGCAAATACTTTACTTCTAATGTACGACTGCTGTGCTGCCAGGCATATTTGTATTCAAAAAGGTGATTGTAGATGATGTAAAAAAGAATTCCGAAAATGGCAAATACGGAAAGCACGTCAGCCATAAATGCTCCGCGAGCCATCGTTTTCCAGCGACCTGCATCGGTGTCATTTTTTGATTGAGTAGTTTTAAAGTACGCAAATGTGGCAACCAATGAGGCAACAAGAGAAAGTGTTATAAAAAAATGCCCCAATAACCCGGGCAATAGGTGCTCACCTGTGTAGTCCATCCGTTATTAATATTGTGTTGTGGAAGTATTGGCCGGTGATGTAGCCGCGTTTTCCTGCAAATTCTTTTTCGCCTGGTTCATGTCATCTTTGTATTTCGACGGACATTTCATTAATATCTCTGAACATTCGAAATGATCATCGTTCATTTTTCCTTTCAATACCAGCCGTTCACTGTGTTCTAAATTTGTTGGTTTTTCTTTCCTGTAGATCACTTTCATATTGCTTCCTAAAGAATCATAAGCGACGAAGCTCAGAAAGTTGGGATTTTTTACCGCGTCGTATTCGATAGGTTGTGTGCGATCAAGCTTGGCGATAATGCTTACTGTTTTTCCTTTCTTTTTCATGGCTGATTGCACCGAATCATAAGTACTCAAGGTTCCCATAAAGCTGATAAGAACTGCAATGGTAACAGCAATTAAAACCAGCAGAGCAATATGTATTTTTTTCATAAATTCTTTTCTGACAGTTGCTAGGGCGCAAAGGTAACGCAGAAATCGCGGATAACCTTAGCCTCTTATCCCTCTCCCGGGCCTAAATAACGAATTTTCACTAAGCTTTAGAGGAATAAATCATCCACCAGGTTACAGTCAACAACGCGTGTGAATGGTGAGTTAGGGAGAAATGAGTATGACTAATGAGTGATGAGTACAGCTTTGTGCTCTTTGTGCTTCCTTCGTGCACTTAGTGACCAATGGACAGGACGAACACAAAGCCCGCGGGACACAATGGGCACAAAGTAGCTGAATAGAATTACAAAACGTAAAAGGGTGCGACGCAACGGCTGTCAAATACTAGTACTGGTGCTGGCTACATAATTACCCCTCGTTCCTTCAATCCATCAAAAGCCATAAATCGTGGTGCTATTTCTTATTTTGTACAACCGCCTTACTTGAGGACGAAGAATATTTGCGATGTGAGCTTTTCTTAGCTACTGATCGTTTATGATGATGAACCACCGGCGGAGGCTCGTGGTAAGTGAGTTCACCATCTTCATCAATTGTTGGTCCGCCCTGCTGATAGTCACCAAAAATATCGTAAGCCTTACGGGCCGTGTTATAAATGTTGGAGTTATACCTATTGCCAATAATGATGATGGTTATGTTTTCATCGGGCAGCTTTGCAAAGGCAGCATTTGTTCCGTGCCAGCGACCGTTGTGATAGATCACCTTCTTCCCATTCTTAAGCATCAACAAACGCCAGCCCAGGCCGTAGTTGTGGACACCAGGCCGTTCAAAACTGTATGGTGTAAACGCAGCTTCGAGCAGTGCAGAATCAACCACTTTTCCCTGGGACCATGCCAATGACCATTTCAACAGATCCCTGGGGGTTGTGTAGATGTTTTTGTCGCCGTATGTGTTTTCCAGGAAGTCCCAGTCCCAAACGCCTCCATAGGCCTTGTATGATTTTATAGCGGTGACACTATCTGCAAGCGAGAAGACATAGGTATCATTCATTTGAAGAGGCTCGAAGAAATTCTTTTTTAAATAATCGTGGTAGGGCATGCTGGTAAGCTTTTCAACGATCAGTGCGAGCAACACGAAATTGGTGTTGGAATAACTAAACCTTGTACCTGCTTTGAACTCGGGTTGGGGATGCATGGAGTACAAAGAATTCAGCACATCCTGGTTAGTGGCATACTGATTCTTATTCCACCCCATTTTCTCAAGATAATGTACATAGTTGGGCAGGCCGCTACGATGATTCATCAGCATCTTTACTGTAACTCCGGCATATGGAAAATTTGGAAAAAATGCAGGCAAAGAATCATCCATTTTTAGGCGACCTTCCTGTATTAGTTTGAGAACGGCTGCGGCTGCAAAATTCTTAGAAGCGGAGGCAATGTGCATGGGGCTGGTAGCGTCCAAAGGTTCCTTAGTTCGCATGTCTTTATAGCCCTTGTATTCCTCGTAAATAATAGATTCTCCCTTAGCCACTAATACGCCGCCGTTGAAATTCCGGTTGCTAATCAATGACTTTTCAAAAAAGGTCTTTACGGCGTTGTAATAACGGACGGAGTCGTCTTTTGCCAGGGGTTGAAAAACAATTGGGGGAGCAGTGGCGGTGGTCTCGGGTTGCGGACTACTTGTATTATCTGCTGTAACGTGACACCCAATGACTAGTGTAAATCCGATGCTAAATAAAGTATTTTTCAAGGGGTATTGTTTTATAAGGTAACAGTTTGCAATATAACGCAAAAATCATTGATATCGTATGATTTGGAAAAATAGTGAATCAAGAATTAGGCCTTTCTGTTTATTTATCAACTTATGTGCATATTTGCAAATATGGAGCCAACGAAAACAAGCTATCCCAAAGAAAAAATACGCATTCTCTTCCTGGAAAACATTAGCGATACCGCTGTGAAAAACTTCAGCAAGCACGGATATGTCCAGGTTCAAAAAATTACGAAGGCACTGGGTGAAGAAGACCTCATCAGGGAAATAAAGGATGTGCATATCCTTGGCATAAGGTCAAAAACACACATTACTCCAAAAGTTTTTGATGCGGCGAAAAAATTGCAGGCAATCGGTTGTTTTTGCATTGGTGTCAACCAGGTTGATCTTCACTCCGCGACAGAACATGGAATCGCCGTTTTCAATGCTCCTTATTCAAACACGAGATCCGTTGCCGAATTGGTGATCGCGGCGTCGATCATGCTCATCCGGCGCATACCCGACAAAAACAAGTCAGCCCACGAAGGAATTTGGATGAAAGAATCAAAAGGTAGCTATGAACTACGTGGAAAAACCCTGGGTATCATTGGTTATGGAAATATCGGGACCCAGGTAAGTGTGCTGGCAGAGGCATTTGGAATGAAGGTGATGTTTTATGACGTGGAGACGAAACTGCCAATGGGAAATGCAGAGGACGCAAAATCATTAAAAGAATTAGTAAGAAGGTCAGATGTTGTTACACTCCATGTCCCGGAAACTCCGCAAACAAAAAACCTGATCAATAAGACAACTTTAAAGCATTTTAAGAAGGGTTCGATATTGATCAATTACGCGAGGGGAGAGGTAGTTGATCTCAATGCTTTACAAATCGCATTAAAAAACGGGCTATTGAGTGGTGCTGCAATTGATGTTTATCCATGGGAGCCCGAAAAGAATGGCGATAAATTCCAAACTCCGTTGCAGAATATTTCAAACGTGATCCTGACTCCTCACATCGGTGGATCTACAGAAGAGGCCCAGCAAAACATTGGTGAAGATGTAAGCATGAAACTTTTTCATTTCCTTGAGAAAGGAATAACCAATGGTTCACACACTGTACCCGCCTTGTCATTGCCACCACAGGAAGGCGCTCATCGTATCCTTCATATACATAATAATGTACCTGGGGTGCTTTCTGAGATAAATACACAATTATCACAAAATAACATCAACATTCTTGCACAATACCTGAAAACAAATGATGAGATTGGTTATGTGGTGCTGGATGTTGATAAAAAGATCTCCGGCCAGGCCTTCCAATTATTAAAAGAAGTTAAGCAAACAATTAAGGTAAGATTATTGTATTAATGCTTCACGCTGTATGCTACACGCAAATTTGTTTTTCGTATTTTCAAAAATTATTGAAAATAATGTAAATTTGTATCAGCAAAATTTAATTGTATGAAAGTAGTAATAGTCGGAGCCGGGTTTGGGGGTTTGAGGCTGGCGAGAAAGCTTAATAATAAAAACGGTTTTGAGGTCATTCTTATTGATAAAGTAAATTATCACCAGTTCCAGCCTTTACTATACCAGGTAGCAACTGCTGGTCTTGATGCCAGCAATATTTCCTTTCCGCTCAGAAAAGTTTTTCAGAAAAGCAAAAATGTGAGGATTCGAATGGCCGAAGTAAAAGAGATCATTCCTTCTGAACACAAACTGATCACTAACAATGAAGAAATTGACTACGACATATTGGTACTGGCAACCGGAACCGAAACAAATTTCTTCGGCAATCACCAATTGTCGGAAAATAC
>DASYSW010000368.1:0-5997 GCA_036002905.1 Chitinophagaceae bacterium | reverse complement strand
TGGTTTTATACCAGCCTCGATTAGTCGAAGCGCTGCAAATAAACCAGCGGGACCTGCACCGATAACGATCACACGGGAACTGGCAAGGTGAACATCACGATATTGAACAGGAGTGAGGACTCTTTTTTGCCAGGGTTCGTTTATGAAAGCAAGAAGTGAAAGATTGATCCATGGCTGTTTTCCCCGCGCATCAATCGATTGTTTTAGAAAATTATACCCACTAACGGATGTTGGTTTTACGGCAGCAGCTTGCGCGATGTATTTTTTTAGAATAGCATCATTTGATGCTTCCGAAGGGAGCAATTTAAAGACGAAGGTTTTTTGCATGAGTCAGGTTTTTATCCTGAAATAGCCTGCAGCAAAGGTGTCCAAAGAACTCGGTCAGACCAAACAAATCTTGAAACTCCATTTAAAAAAAAATTTCTTTTGCAGATTCGATTTTTTTGACGGATTTCATTGCGGCGATGTAAAAATTTTATTATCTTCAAAGAACTCACAAATCCTTTTCCCTGTATTTACCAAATCCTGTCCATTCCGAAAATCATTGTGGTTTTTAGAAAGTTTTATCAGGAGCACGTATTGAACTTATTGAATTTGACTTCGGACAGTGCAGATTTTCCTGGATTCTATAAGTTACAAAAAAGAAAATGGAGTCGGGTTTTTTTTCGAAAAATTGACACAAAACAGCCGTATTTTTTTTTTGAAAAAAAACAAACGCGGAAAAATTTTTTTTTAGAAAAGATTTATAGATATTCGTTGCCCTGTGAAAAAAATTTTGTACTCTGTGTCGCTAGAAGGACTGCCTGAGAACATTGTTTACCGGATATAAAAACTGCTTTCTTACTGATGGAGAAATCTGCCGAAAAAGTTTGGACCAATTGCTTAAAGATCATCAAGGATATCGTTGAATGGCAACACTACAAAACATGGTTTGAGCCCATACAGCCCGTTTCAGTTAAAAATAATATTTTAGTTATCCAGGTTCCAAGTCAATTCTTCTTCGAGTATTTGGAGGAACATTACGTAAATTTATTAGCAAAGACCCTGAAACGCGAGATGGGAAAAGAAGCACGGCTTGAGTACCGGATCATGGTGGATAGTGGAAATAGTGGCAACAAGCCTGTCACAATGGATGTTCCAGGGCAAGGATATAAAAGCTTTTCAAACAACGAGATGGACTTTCCCCTGGTCATTAATAACCCTGTAAAGAATCCTTTTGTGATCCCGGGTCTGAAGAAGATGCAGATTGACCCGCAATTGAATCCCATTTACACATTTGATGCATTTATAGAAGGTGATTGCAACCGGGTAGCCCGGAGAGCCGGTAAAACAGTGGCTGAAAAACCTGGTGCGAACTCATTCAACCCGCTTGTGATCTATGGCGGAGTAGGATTGGGTAAAACCCATCTTGCGCAGGCAATAGGCAACGACGTAAAAAGAAATCATTCCAACAGGGTAGTTCTTTACGTGAGTTCTGAAAAGTTCATTAACCAGTTCATGGATCACAGTCGCAATAATGCGATCAATGACTTTATTCATTTTTATCAACTGATCGACGTGTTGATCATCGATGATGTTCAGTTTTTCAACAAGGCTGAAAAATCGCAAGATGCATTGTTTGCTATCTTTAACCATCTCCATCAATCAGGAAAACAACTGGTGCTTACTTCTGATAAATCACCCAAGGATCTTGAAGGCGTCCAGGAACGTTTGCTAAGCCGTTTTCGCTGGGGCCTGAGTGCAGATCTGCAGATTCCTGACTATGAAACGAGGATTGAAATACTTGAGAGAAAAATGAAAAATGATGGATTGGAAATGCCAAAGGAAGTTGTCAAATATATCGCTTACAACATAAACAGTAATGTACGTGAACTGGAGGGGGCTTTAATTTCTTTGTTGGCACAATCTTCGCTCAACAGGAGAGAAATCGATTTAGATCTCGCAAAGAAAGTGTTGCGCAATTTTGTAAAATCTTCGAGCAAAGAAATCACTATTGAAACCATTCAACGGATGGTATGCGATTTTTTTGATGTGCCTTATGATAAGCTTCTTCAAAAAACACGAAAGAGAGAAATTGTTCAAGCCAGGCAGATTACCATGTACCTGGCGAAAGCCTTTACAAAAAACTCGCTCAAAACGATCGGGGAACATTTCGGTGGACGCGATCACACTACGGTGATCCATTCGTGCCAGACAGTGAAGGATTTGATGGACACAGATACAGTGTTCCGGGAAAACGTGCTGGAACTTCAACAGAAAGTGCAGCTGGCTGCGATGTAAAGACCAAACGATCCAACTACCAATAACGACCCCGCTTTTAGTGGGGTTTTTTATGACAAATTCATTGGCCTCATTGGATCTTTTATTGTAATTGATTCGGATAATTACCCAAATGCTTTTATCTTTGCCGTCCGTTAAAACGGGAGGTAGTTCAGCCCGGTAGAATACGTGGTTTGGGACCACGGGGTCGCAGGTTCGAATCCTGTCCTCCCGACATTGCCTCAGGCATTGCCAATAGCGGGCACTTTAATAAAGAGTCACAAGTCGTGACTCTTTATTTTTATGGCCAGGTATTTTTTTTCAAAAAACAAGTGCCACGGTGTTTACCTATTCAATCCCGATCGCGACAAATACTAATAAGGACACTAGTTTCTTAATATAATGTGTTAGCAGTTTTTTCATTAGGGCAAGCAATCGTTAAGACCTCGTCTGTTTCTACAGGGGAGGTCTTCCTGTCGTAATTTTTGTAGGGATTAATTTTAGATGTTTCGGTGAGGGCGGGGTGAACACTTGTCATGATTTTATTTGTATAGCAATTTATACCGCCGACTTCTTTGAGTCCGAATTTGTCTCTTTTCACGGTAACTCTAAATCGGAAATACAAGTTACTAAAGCTGAAACTTAATGGAGAAGCCTAAGGCTACAAATGTTATACGATTTTGGAAAAGAGTTATATGATTCACACATTACAGTCGCTTTCGGATTATTAAGTTTAGATTACAGGTGATTAAAATTTTGCTCAGGATTTTTTTGATTAAAATCTTACTATGATTGGTAAATTAACGTCTGAAGAAATTGAGAACTTGCTCCATCAGCAATTTATTGGACACCTGGGGTGTCAGGATAAAGATACTGTATATGTTGTGCCGATTAGTTATGCTTACGAAGGAGGCAATATTTATTGCCACAGCTTGGAAGGGCAAAAAGTAGCAATGATGCGTAATAATCCAAAAGTTTGTTTCCAGGTAGATGATATGAATGATATGGGCAATTGGAAAAGTGTAATTACATGGGGAAATTTCGAAGAGATAGATGATGAAATGGAAAGAAAGAAAGCGTTGCATATTCTTTCGGCAAGGCGATTACCTATTTCATCAAGCATTACTACGCATTTGGGTCAAACCTGGCCTTTTACGGATGAAGGCGTCAATGTATTAGAAGGTGTCGGGGGCCTTTTTTTCAGAATTTCATTAAAAGAAAAAAGCGGGGAATATGAAAGTAGTTCTGTGTCACCGCAACCTATCCTTGGCTATGTCATTAGTGAAGGAATTGTTTAGTATGTCCAAATCGCATGTATCTTGAGAATGTTGAATTTCAAGAATTAAAAATCCTTTCTATCTGCATAGAAATTAAAGAACATTTCAAATGCTGAGGATGTTCTTCTAACTCACGTGCCGTGATTAGGATCGCAGCCTGATTCGGCAAAGACTATTTAGTACTGAAAATATGACTCACTTTCTGTCATTGATCATACCTTCCAAAAAGTGATAAGCGAATTATAAACTATATTTGGATTGGCTTTCCTTCTTTCCTGGCAAATCTCCATACCGGGTAACAGTAAATAAAGTCCAAATAAAAAGTCTTTGAAATTGTACATTAAAAATATGGTTTGTATTCGTTGCAAAATGGTAGTTAAGGACGAACTCGCCAAACTGGGTTTGCATTATACGACGGTAGAATTAGGTGAAGCGGATATCCCGGAAAATATTTCGGCCGAGCAGCATGATCAGTTCAGGGATGCTTTATTGAAATCGGGTCTTGAGTTAATGGATGACAAAAGAAGCGTGTTGATCGAAAAAATAAAAAACGTTATTATCGAATTGGTCCATTATTCAGAAGAACCATTGGTAATAAAATTCTCTGAGTTCCTAAGCCAGAAATTACATCACGATTATACCTACCTCGCCAATCTCTTTTCAGAGGTCCAGGGCACCACGATAGAAAAATTTTTTATCGCTCATAAAATTGAACGGGTAAAGGAATTACTCGTATATAATGAACTCAATCTTACGGAAATAGCTTATCTCATGCATTATAGCAGTGTGGCACACCTTTCCGCCCAGTTCAAAAAAATAACCGGTCTTACTCCTTCTCATTTTAAACAACTCAGGCATAAAAGACGCTCTATGCTGGAAGATATGTGAAGTACCTGGCTGTTCCTTAAGATTTATAATATGTTAAGAATACACTTACTGGCTAGGAGCTGGCTTATACAAACTTCTTTCAAAATAGTCATAAATAGCCTATCGTTTCACTGAAATCTGTGAATGATATAACTCTTTTCCATGATTGTGTAATGTTTTCCTTAATTAAAGGACTCATCTTTGCTAAGCGAAGATTATCTCACCGTAAAATCGATAAAGTGAACACGTCGGAAATAAAAAAGAACTGGAGTAAACAAGAAGAAAAACTTAAACAAAAGTTTGCGACAGTGACAGATAATGACCTGACGTTTGAAAGGGGTAAAAATGAGAAAATGTCGGGAGTGCTCCAGGTTAAATGGGGTAAAACAAAAGAGGAATTGCATAAAAATATCGAGGTGTTATAAGGAGCCATATGAGCTTACCTTCGTCGGAACTCACGGGTTAATTTCTCCTCTTCATTCCCACTTTTTATTATAGGATTTTGAAAAATTAAAATGAAAAAACAATATATGCTGATCATTGTACTTGCTACAAGTATAATAACGGCACGAGCGCAATCCTCGGTCACAAGTATTGAATACAACAAAACCATGCAACCGGCTCTTGTGCTTGAATTGCCTAACACGACAAATGATGTAGAAGGAACTATAATAGGAAAGCTAAAGCAGATAGGATATAATCCCGAAACACATGGACATCTCTTCTGGAAAACGAACACAGTAGATGGCTTTTATGTTTTTAACAATGTGGTGCTGCCTTCTTTAAGCACTCAAAAACTGGACATGTATTTTAAAGTGTTACAAAAGAACAAGGAGGAAAAAGATAACACCACACTTTACATGCTTGTAAGCAAGGGCAACGGAAATTTTGCTTCACCTCAAATGGATACGACCCTTTGGAATAGCTCTCAGGTGTTTCTTAACAGTTTTGTTGAAAAAACCACAGCATATAACCTTGAGGAGACCATAAAAGCCCAGGAAAATACTGTGAATGAGTCTCAGAAAAAATTAGTAACGCTTCAAGGCGAGGAAAAGGACCTGGCAGAAAAAATAAAAAAATACCAGAGTGATTTATCTAATAATCTGAACAATCAAAAAGATCAACAGCTGGATATAGAAAATCAGCAGAAACTGCTTGAAAGTTTAATATTAAAGAGGAAAGGGTAATTGAATTTTCCCATGATAACCATGTGAATTAATTCCGACCTTGTCATAACCAGGACCACAGTTTTTGCCTGTGGTCTTGGATTTTCCAGATATTTACGGAAGGGCCTGATAGAGCGGAATTGAAGGAGAAAAGGAATAACATAGGGAATGTGTGAATTGTATAAGATAATTATGAAATCGTATAACACTTACACCACACCATGCTTCTATCTTTGTCCTGGTTTTTCAAAGGATATTGGATTTTACAAGGGGCAGGATTTCTATCCGGCCCCTTTTGTTCATATTGAATATTCTGATTTCCTAATGATGATAATTACGATAAAAAGTGGCAATGGTGAATTAAACAGAAATAAATGCGAATCAATAAAATTTTAAATTATGAATAAGGAAAATGAGGTCAGAAAACC
>DASYSW010000367.1:0-11110 GCA_036002905.1 Chitinophagaceae bacterium | reverse complement strand
AGTTAGCAGGTGCTGTAATGATCAAACAGCAGTATGGTAGAATTATTAATCTGAGTTCACAGGCCGGGTTCGTTGCGCTGCCGGGGGAATCGGTGTATTGCATGACCAAAGCCGGCATTGCACATCTTACTAAATGTTTTGCCGCAGAATGGGGGAAATATAACATTACGGTAAACGCAGTCGCTCCGACTTTTATCTATACGCCGGGAACCGAAGAATATCTTGCAAATGAAGAAAACAAAAAACATGTGCTTTCCAAAATAGTTTTGGAGAGGATAGGTGAACCGAAGGATGTTGCAAATGCTGTCCTTTTCCTTGCGTCTCCTGCAGCCTCACTTATCACAGGCACCACATTATTAATTGATGGCGGGTGGACAACTTTATAGACTGCCAGGCTACTACTTTCTTCTCAAAGCACGAACATGAAAATTGATCTAAAAAAAATCAAGAGCTCCCTTCTGGCTCTCTCATTCGTTTCAATAGCAATCTCGCAGGAAACAATAGAAGTCATAACTGATGTGTGTACGATTCGACTTGATAAAATAAATGGAAATGTGGTTGGATTGCATTGGAAAAATCCTGACGAGGAAATCATTAAAGAAAGCAGGTTGGGAGAGAACTTCCGTATCCTGCTACCGTTGCCGGGCTATGAGGCCAATTATTTTCTTAGCTCTGATCAAAAAGTTCATTTCGAAAGAATAGAAAACGGAATTGTTTGCCACTACAGCCAGTTGGTAAATGACCGTCAAACCCTTAGTGTCAAGGTTGATTATAAGATAGAAAGCAAAGAGGGCCAGTTGTTATTCTCGATCGCGGTTAATAATAACACTGATCAACCACTAGCCGAAGTTTATTATGGCATCATTGGTGGCCAAAAGGGCCTGCGCAATCGTACCGATAATCGCACATTAGTTCCGGGCGGAACTTTAAACAATGATCCGGAAATGTTTACGCGTTTTTCAGGCGGCGGCTACGGTGGAGGTAACCTTGGTATTACCTATTCTGCCTCCGGAATTTCTTATCCAAGCTGGGATATGAGTATGAGCTGGATAGAGGACTACAACACCAGCGAAAATATCGGAATGTATTATGCGCAACACGATACTGTCATTCGGAAAGCGATTTTCTATTATGAATTGCGGCCTTCAGAAAAAGGAAATGTGATTGGCGATAATTGGCCGACAGAAAAAGATGTTCCGGGCGGAACACCGATTGGATTAACCATGGGATGGGTGAATACACCCTATACAAAAAGGGGCATTTTTTCTTCGGCCCCGGTCGTCCTCCAGGTACACAATGGTGACTGGCATGAAGGATCGAGGATTTACCGCAAATGGTTTGATAAATACTATAAAGTAAAACGTGAACCGACATGGCTTCGTAATGAAATGGCATGGCAGAGTATTATTCTGATGAATAGCGAAGATGCGATCAATTATAAATTCAGCGACTTGCCAAAACTTGCCGCTGATGCAAAAAAATACGGAGTGACAACTTTCGAAATCCTGGGCTGGGACAAAGGCGGGATCGATCGCGGGTATCCGGAATACGAACCTGATAAAAGACTTGGAACAAAGGAAGATTTTTCGAAGGCGTTAAGTGCGATCAAAGAGCTGGGAGTGCATCCGCTCATCTTCGCAAACATTCAATGGATGGATACTGACATTCCTTTGTACTATAATAAACTGAAAAAATACGAAGCGAAAGGACGATGGGCCGATGATCTCATGCTTGCAGGATGGGGTGAAGGAACTATCAGTTCCCGTATTGGGATTACCAGGCACAACATGACAAAAATAACTCCGTCGCACCCCGAAGTAAACAAATTGCTGATGAATTATTTTCTTGACGTGGTAAAATCAGGAGCTGACGGATTTCAATTTGACAAGACGACCTCTATCGATGTTGATTTTAATCCGTTGCTCACATTAGGTCCGGACAGAGCAATGCCACAAGCTGTGTTTGATATGTTGGGCCAGGTGTTAGGGAAGGGAAAGGAAATCAACCCACAATTAGCTATTGCGTCGGAACTCATTTGGGATCGGGCCTTTCAATATGTTGATGTATCCTATTTGCGCATGAATGATATCGATATGCATCCTGTACTAAAGTATACTTTCCCGGAATGGACATCAACAATATTTGCCGAAAGCCCTTTCGACTTCAACATTATGAATAATGGCATGCGATATGGTTTTGTATGGGCATTGGCTCCCCGTCATTATAGCTCTTCGCTTGATGAAGTTCTAACTCAGTCTTTATCGAACTATGTAAAAGAACTGATCCGCATCCGAAAAAAATATGCAGACATTCTTTTCACCGGGCGATTTGATGATACGATTGGCGCAATGGTTCAATGTGGAGTAAATTCAAGATTTTCTGTTTTTGAAGCCATGAATGATACGACGAGGAAAGCGGTAGTAGTGGTGAATTTCGGGAACAATGAAGATGAAATGGAAGTTTCTATTGAGAATTCAAAAAGCAGAAAGGCGGAGCTGTGCATCCCATTCCAAACTGATATGCTGGTTCAGTTACCCGCAAAAATAAAAGTGCCACCAAAAACATGCGCCGTATTGGTTCCCGTCAATAATTAATAAGCTGCATACAATTATTGTCACCAGCTGTGGACGACGTTTTTCGTTTCGCGGTAGTACAAAAATATGCCTTGCCTCTGTCGCACGAAACAGATGGCTAAATCTGGCAAGTTCTATTTAGAATATTGTTTTCGAACTTCTATTCGGCTCTTTGGACAGACTGTTATGAAGCTCCGCTTCTCTTTCTTCATCAGACTTCCTTCGATCTCTCCTCGTCTTGCTTATATTGTTTACTATTAGATAGGCGAGCTTTGTAGAAATAATGCCAACAGCCGCGCCAACAACAGCGTCTTTCAACCAGTGCCTGTTCTTCATGATCCTGATGACTGCCACAGTGGTTGCTGCCGCATAGCCTGAATAGCTAAGTACAGGTAAAGAATCTTTAAGCTCCGAATGCAAAAATTCAGCAGTACTAAATGCAGTGCTTGTGTGCCCCGAAGGAAATGAATGTTTCCCGGTGTACGGCGCTGGGCGCTGCTCATGCGTAACTTTCTTCAAATTGTCGGAAATAAGGTATTTGATTGACTCTGCAGCTCCCGCGATGAGGACTTGCCTTTTCCATCCGGATCTCGTTCTTGTTCCCAATAGATCCAAAAGAAACAACAAGCCAAATGGCATCCACTTCAAAGTATCATCAGCTGATGTTTTAAAAAACGGGTGATTCAATAAAACATACCTATGGATCAATCTATCAACGGCTGTAGGCATAATAGAACATTAAAGATTCACGGAAATAGCCTGAAAAGAACATGCCATTCCGTGGCATATTTGTTGAACTTAAAAAAAAACAGGAGGTTGAAATGACTGATGGAATCACTGAAAGAATTGTATTTCAGGTCTCGCCTGACGCCTCGAATGAAAGGTGGGTCGTTTCCCGTGAGAATGCGGATTTCAGGCGTGAGTTTAATAAAAAAGAGATGCCGAAAGTTTTGCAAAGAGGCGAGCCCGGCAAGAACAACTGTCACAGGTAAAGGTGCACAAAAAGGATGGAACTATGGATTACGAGTCCACCTATGGAGAAGATCCAAGAAACATATCCGGTTAAGCAATACATGAAGCAACGACCTTTACCTGGTATGAATTTACATCAGTCTGTTTTCAAAACTTCGTTTGTATATAGATCGATGTCACGGAAGAATTTGATTCCTGGAATTGTGGCTCACCCGCATAAATTATTTCTCAGGAAGCTCACGCGTCAATATAACCGGCCAAGCGACAAATTATGAAACCAGTAAAGGTGATCATCGAAACACCGAAAGGAAGCGGTGAAAAATATGCATACGATAAAGAGCACGGTTTATTTGCCTTAAAAAAAATACTTCCGGCAGGAATGTCGTTTCCTTATGACTTCGGTTTTTTTCCTGACACCAGGGGTGGGGACGGTGATCCTGTTGATGTCCTCGTTATTTCTGAATTCAAAAGCTTTCCCGGTTGTGTGATGAATTGCAGGATTATCGGAGTGCTACTCGCAGAACAAAATTCAAAAAAAGGAAAAGAACGCAATGATCGGTTTTTTGCAGTGCCTGTCTTATCCGCGGTATTTAAGCATATCGATTCAATTAAGGACATTTCAAAAGAAGAAATGACAAACATCATAAATTTTTTTATGGTTTACAATCTTCAGCAGGGTAAAGACTTTACTCCAATCGAAATGGTTAATCCTTCCAACGCTGTAAAACTTTACAAGAAATATCGACTACGGTAGATCTGTGGCGCCTCTTCAGATTGATATAGCACATAAATTTTTTGTATCGTCATTATAAGAAAAAGCACATTGAGCGTTGCCCTAATGTGCCTTTTCTAAAATTGCTGCTAAGAAAAATCAATCACGATTTCGCCATCCTTGCCTGGCCGCGCGGGAATGTCCTCCCTCATCGCCGTACCATCCTCTGCCTTCCCCACTGCGTGAACTTCTGCCCCGGCCACGTGAAGACCTTTGATAGTCGTTATCGTCATCATAGCTACTGCGGCCACTACGTCCTCCCCGGCGATGCTGCCAACCTTCCATAGCAGCTTCTGAATGTCCCTCTTCATCGCCATACCAACCTCTGCCCTCACCGCTCCGAGAACTTTCACCACGGCCACGTGACGAACTTTGATAATCGTCATCCTCATCATCGTATCGACCGCTGCGGCCGCGGCTGCGCGAAGATATTTGATAGTTATCTTCATCTTCATCGTAGTCACGACTCCTTCCACCCCGGCTTTGGGAACTCCGATAGTTGTCTTCATCTTCATCATAATCGCGGCCTCTTCCACTGCGGCTGCGTGAAGACCTTTGATAGTCGTCATCTTCATCATAACCACGGCTTCTTCCACCCTGGCGACTTTGCCAGCCTTCCCTGGCTGCTTCGGAATGTCCTTCCTCATCTCCGTACCAGCCTCGGCCTTCATTACGTCGCGAACTTCCACTGCGATTACCGGAAGATCTTTGGTAATCATCTTCATCGTCGTAATCACGACTTCTTCCGCCACGGCGATGTTGCCAACCTTCCCTCGCTGCTTCAGAATGACCCCCTTCATCTCCAAACCATCCTCTGCCGCTCGACCGGCTGCGCCCGCCACTGTTTCTTGAGTTCATATCACCTCCTTTCTTTTTCTTGATTAAAAAATTGTTTTTCGGAAATGTAGGGGCTACAATAAAAATGCCGTACAGATTGGAGCCATCATCGTCCCCATTGTGTTCTCGTTTGAAAAAAATTCCCAATAATTAATAACAAAACAATGTTCTGATTTCTGTTTTATTTTGGTATGATCATTTTGCGTTCTAAATCGTCGTGAGTTTCTTACGGTCGCCTGTATTTTTGGAATAATTAGTATCAGCAGAAATTTTCTTAAGGTTGGTAATTATATCGCGATCGCTTTTTAGAGCTTAACGGCAAAAATGTATTAATCATCATCACTGTCGTAGAAAAAAGTCTACAGATCAACCTTATTACATCATTTTGATGTTTAATTTTTTTCTGAAAGTTGGTGCTATCGATTCGAGTTGGGATATCCAGATCATTCTAAAAAGGGCGGTTCCGAAATCTATGAAGAGCGGTGTTTATCGTTAGTAGCAGTTGGAAGAGAGGACGGCCTCATAAACCATCAAGGCCTGTAACGAGTAATCAACTGGATTTTTTTCTCCCGCCGCCTGATTTCCGTCCCGACGATTTTTTTCTTCCCGATGATGATTTCTTTTTTGGAACCCTGGCTCCGGATTTCCTTGCTTCGGACAAACCAATGGCAATCGCTTGCTTCCTGCTTTTTACCTTTTTACCACTGCGTCCACTTTTTAACGTCCCGGCTTTTTTTTCATGCATTGCCCGCTTCACTTTACTTTGAGCTTTTTTGGAATACTTTGCCATAATTTAAGTTTTAGAATTGTTAATAAGATTTTTTATAGAGATAAAAATTTATGCCATAGAACTGCCGCCACAGCGTGAAGCAAACTGATCTTCATTCAATAAAATTTTTCGTAGAGAAAATTCTACAACCATGCCGGTGTTCAATTTTAAATAATAAATATGTATGGGCATAATGTTGATAATCGTTTTTTAAAAAACTAAAATCATACAAACTCTTTCGCTGAAATCAATTCTATTTTTTAAAAACTCAGAATATCTATTCTTTTGATTTCCGAAGGCATGTTCTTTGTTTCTTCACTCGCTACTTCGTGCATGTTTGAAAACATGCTGTTGATTTTCCGCATTTAATTATCCTAAAATTTAAACTTATGACACGAAACAATTCCAGGAGGGGCTTCGCTTCAATGGATCCCCAGGAGCGACGTGAGATCGCAAGCCGCGGTGGGCGTGCGTCTCATGGTCGCAATTATGATGACAGGTATGACAATGACTACGACGATGACCAACGTGTGAACCGCGGCCGCTATGAAGATGACGACAATGGTCGCGGGTACAGCCATCGCGGGACAAGTGGCCGCTATGAGGATTACGATGAATACGATGATCGCAGCAGCTATGGTGGCCGTGGACGCGGTAGATATGATGAAGATGATGAAGATGAATATGGACGTCGGAATGTAAGGGGCAGTCAGGGCGAGGATGAATATTACGACGAAGCTGACAATTGGCAAGGAGCGGGTTATGATGAAGAGGATGATGATGAGGAGCGAGGTCGCGATGATAGATATGACAGAGATGAGAACGAGTACTCACGTCGAAGCAGTAACCGCGGACGCTCAAGAAGAGGGTTCGGTGGCATGAACAAAGAAGAGGTGAGACGGATTGCGAGTAAAGGTGGAAGGGCTTCGCATACGGCGAGTGGTAACCGGCGTTCTTCAAACAGGGGAAGAAGCTCTTCTTCCGGCCGTGGACAGAGCAGTTCTTCAGGCAATGGTCGTCGCCAAAACGCTTCGTCAAAGAGAAGTTCAAGTGGCCGCAAAAGTTCTGGTTCGCGCGGTCGTTGATGGAAATAACACCTTGAAACAAAAACCTATTCATTTTACTAAAAAAATTTTTGAAATGAGACAGAAGACAAATCAAAACGGAAATAGAAATTTTTCGGGCAGGGCCAAGGGCAATAAGAATAACGGCAAAAGGCAGGAGTCATTGCTCGAAAAATTTTTTATTGATCAACTCAAGGACATATACTACGCAGAACAACAGTTGGTAAAAGCCCTTCCAAAAATGCAGGAAGCGGCAACAACTGAAGAACTGGAAGATGCATTCGAAAACCATTTGCAGCAAACCGAACGTCATGTGAAAAGACTTGAAAAAGTTTTTAAAATGATCCAGCAGGAACCTGAAGGAGAGAAATGTGAAGCGATGGATGGACTGATACGTGAGGCTCAAAGTATCATCGATGAGACAGAAGAAGGTACGATGACGAGAGATGCAGCACTTATTATTGCGGCTCAAAAGGTCGAACATTATGAGATCGCTACTTACGGTGGATTAGTGCAGTTGGCGTTGACCATGGGATTGCATCGTGCAGCGGATATTTTGGAGAAGACGCTTGCCGAAGAAGAAGATACCGATCAACAACTGACATTTATTGCGGAAGGCTATATTAATGTGGAAGCAGAAAATGAAGGTGGCTATTCGTGGGAAAAGCAGGAGGAAACTGAGGAAAATGTGAACGCATAAAGTGGGTTGACATGGCCGGATTTTGTTTATCGGAATTTTAGGCAAGAGGCAGACTCCAAAATCTAATTGATTAACGCGCGATTTAGAGGGTACGGCACATTTATGGCATTCAATAAATAGTGGATATAAAGACAAGCAAAGATGTCAACGAAGAAATAAAGACAAACACTGGCAGCCGCCATAGGTTGTGGATAGCCAGCTATATTATTTTAGCTATTGTGTGCCTTGCCCTCTATTTCTTACTACAATTTCAGGTATTCGGACTATTAGGTAATTACCGCTCATTGTTGCAGCGTTTGGCTCTGGCGGGTCTGGTGGTATCATTTGTTTTTATCGTGACGAAAACGATAGAAGGTGTTGTGACCAAACGATCCCATGCAAAAAAGGTAAGTTATAACATCATTCGCCTGATCAGGTTTCTCAGTTTTTTGATTGCAGCATTTATAGTCCTTAGCTTTTTGTTTGCCAAATGGTATACGGCAGCAGTGTCGTTGGGACTTTTTTCGCTGGTGCTTGGATTTGCTTTGCAAACGCCCATCTCATCACTGATCGGTTGGTTTTATATAATCGTACGCACTCCTTATCGGATAGGCGACCGGATACAAGTGGGCGATTTTACTGGTGATGTGGTTGAGATCGGTTATTTGGATACAACACTTTGGGAATTTCATGGCGACTATCTTTCAAATGATGTTCCAAGCGGCCGGTTGATCCGCTTTCCAAACACACTCGTCCTTCAATCAGAAGTCTATAATTACTCGTGGAGAAAATTCCCATTTATCTGGAATGAGATCCCTTTTCATATTGCTTACGAAAGTGATTTTAACCATGTCGAGACGGTGATAAGGAGCACTGCCAAAAAGGAACTGGGCGATGATATGACAGCAACTGTAAAAAGATTCAAAGAATTAGTAGAGCAAACCCCGGTGGATGAACTGGAGATAAAAGAATATCCATACGTTGTGTTCAGAATAAATTCAAATACATGGGTTGAGGTGGCGGTGACTTATCTTGTGCATCCCAAACAGGCGTCAGCTGTAAGGAGCCGCCTGATAAAATCAATAGTAACTGAGTTGCGAAAGGAACCGGCAAAAACAATGTTTCCGAATAGCAATGCACGGTAAAAGTCAGAGCACGATCACAAGTTAATCATCTTCCTCACTGATTGTAACAGCGACTCACTCCCGCTACTAATTAAGTAAAAAAAACTGGTCGGATTAATGTAGATTAACTTTCAATCTATATTCTTCCATTTATTTTGTGGTAAACAGGGACGTCAAACTATTAATTAGTGCAAAAAACTCCCCTTGTTAAAATTATTCTACGAAATTTTAAGACACAGTGTTATGAGATTTTTTTCAAGAACTGCCATACTGATCATTTCTCTTGAAATAATTTTTGGTGCCACAGCGATCGGGCAGCAACTTACATCGCTTCCGAGAGGTGGCAATAAAAGAGCGTCTGTCAGCGAAGAGATCGGACTCACAGATGTGATCATTCATTACAGTCGTCCGGGCGTTAAAAAAAGAGAGGGTCATATTTGGGGTGAACTGATCCCGACAGGATTTAGCCAGCTCGGATATGGTTTCAAACACCCAACACCCTGGCGTGCGGGTGCGAATGAAAATACTACAATAGAATTTACTACAGATGTCAAAGTCGAGGGACAAGCTCTTCCTGCAGGAAAGTACGGGTTTTTTGTTGCGTATGATCCCAGCGAATGCATATTAATTTTTTCAAAGAATTCGTCTTCATGGGGAAATTTTTTTTATGACTCTACCGAAGACGCTTTGCGCGTAAAGGTAAAGCCGATAAAGACTGAAAACAGTGTAGAGTGGTTGAAGTATGAGTTCACCGATCAAACTTCGTCAAGCGCGACGATCCAATTACAATGGGAAAAAGTAATGATCCCGTTTAGAGTTGATGTGGACGTGATAAAGATGCAGCTAGCGTCATTCCGAAAAGAACTTCGTGGCGGAGTAGCTCTTCCGGGATACTGGCAGCCGTGGAACGAGGCTGCCAGTTTTTGTCTTGCCAACAATACAAATTTGGAAGAAGCACTCTTATGGTCCGACTCAGCGACAAGCAAAACATTTGGAGGCACCCGGAATTTCGAAACATGGCAAACAAAGGCTGCCATTCTCGATAGCCTGGGGCGCAAAGCAGAGGGAGAAGAGGCTTTGAAACGAGCCTTTAATTATGTTGACGATTTCCAGGGATATGTTTATGGCTGCACATTGGTCAATTCAAAACGACCGCAGGAAGCGCTGGAAATATTTAAACTGATCTATGATAAATTTCCAAACACGCTTTTTACAAATATTGGTATGGCAACGGGTTATTCTGCATTGGGGGACTATAAAACGGCCTTGTCCTGGGCAATGAAGGCTCTTCCACAAGCCAAAGGTGGAAACAAAATAGAAATCGAAAGAAACATCAGGGACCTTCGGAATGGTAAAGACATGAACAATTAACACTAATTACACCAAATTGCACGAATTAAGCGAACTCGCGTTCGTGAAAAGCGATCAAACAATTAATCATCCTGCGTGGCAAAATTGATGACATGAGAAAACGGATATCACTAATTACACGAATTTTGCCCGAATTGAGCGAACTCGCGTTCGTGTAATTAGTGTTTTATTCGTGTAATTAGTGTCTATGAAAGTAACAGTATGCGAATTGAGTGACAATGAAGATGATTTTGTTGTTGACTGGAATGAGTTAACGACCCATTTGGATCAAAATAAGCCAGACCTGTTGTTGTTGCCTGAAATGCCATTCTGTAAATGGATCGCCTCAGAAAAAGAAGTTAGCAGTGAGACCAGGAGAAGAAGCGTGGAGAGACATGAGAAATGGATGAACAAACTCGAGGATCTGAATGCAGGAAATATTATTTATTCTCGACCCGTTGTAGCAGATGATAAGTTCTTCAACACTGCTTTTGTTTATGAAAAAGGCAAAGGACATTCTAAAATTCACACCAAAGCATTTTTTCCCGAAGAAACTTTTTTTTGGGAGCAGACTTGGTTTGATCATGAACAGATCGCTAGGTTTGATCTTCTTGAAATTAGTGGAGTAAAGATCGGAGTGTTGTTATGCACTGAGATGTGGTTCATGGAATATGCCCGTCACTACGGAAAGCAGGGCATCGATATTCTATTGTGCCCGCGTGCGACAGGAATGGCATCGGTAAACCAATGGGTAAGATGCGGGCAAATGCTTGCTATTATTTCAGGCGCTTTTTGCCTGAGTTCAAATAGGTCTGGATTAAGTGATCATGGTTTTCAATGGGGCGGCAGCGGGTGGATAGCCGAACCGATAGACGGCAACCTGCTCGACATAACTACTCGCCACGAAAAATTTGTGACGACCGAAATTGATATAACTAAAAGCAAGCGTGCAAAAAATGAGTACCCTTTG
>DASYSW010000366.1:0-11321 GCA_036002905.1 Chitinophagaceae bacterium | reverse complement strand
GACCTCGTAAATGTTGATCATCCGAAGAGTATAGTCTAGCTAATTTAATTTTTTTCGAGGGAAAGCAGGTTTTTTTCTTCCAGACTGATCTTAAATAACGGCGAATCACATTGCCCGGGGTGCATCTGCATTTAATTCGTACTGTTACACAAAATTATCCTTTACAATTTTCCGCTCTTTTGGTTTTATTATTTGTTCTGTTACCAGGTCATGATCTTTAATTACTCTGAGTATTTCCGCTACACCCCACGCCTGGGCCATACAACCTCTCGGTAAATGAGGACCATCTGCATCAAATATCTCCGAAACACTACCGATGCATCCCTCGTTAAGATGGTACGCAAAATTTTGAATTACATTTTGAATCAGAGGCTTTTCCGTTCCTGTCTTCACCAGCGCGTCTACATAAGCACCCAACAACCAACTCCACACGGTGCCCTGGTGATAGGATGAATCTCTTTTGAATGAGTCACCCTCATAGCAGGGTATATAGGACGCATCATCGGGTGACAGACTTCTCAGGCCAACCGGGGTGTATAATTTTTCGGTAACAGCTTTTATGATGCTGGTCGCCCGCGTTTTTTCTAACAATGAAAAGGGCAAACTGATCGCAAATAACTGATTGGGTCGTAAACTGTCATCCTTTTTGTCGTTATTTATGAAATCATAGAGATATCCTTTATCCCGATCCCAGAACTGGTCATTAAAACTCCTTCTTGCAAGTATAGCTTTTTGTTTCATCTCAATGGCCTCATTGCTGTTGCCATCCAACTCGAGAAGCGATGCATAAATCAAAAGTGCATTATACCAAAGCGCATTTATCTCGACCGCTTTGCCTGTTCTGGGGGTTACTACCCAATCTCCTATTTTCGAGTCCATCCATGTCAACTGCACGCCGGGTTCACCCGCAAACAACAATCCATCTTCAGTGACGCGAATATGATACCTGCTGCCTCTAAAGTGCCATTCGATTATCTCCTTTAAAGCCGGTAGTAGTTCATTTAATACGAATTGCTGATCATTCGTCGCGCCCAGATATTTATAAATGGCAATGAAATACCAGAGAGTGCCATCCACATTATTATATTCGGGTGGCTGGCCATTATCCTGAAAACGGTTGGGCAGCATTCCCTGGCTTATCGTCTTCGCAAAAGCAGATAAGATTTTCTTTGCGTCATTAAAGCGCCCGGTGCTTAGGCACAAACCCGGCAGGGAAATCATTGTATCTCTTCCCCAATCGGTAAACCAATGATAACCTGCGATTACAGTTTTCAAATCTTCGTCACGCTGAACGATAAATTGATCGGCTGCCAATAAAAGTTGGTGTAGTATTTCATCCCTGGGTTGATCCTTCAGTAATTCTCGTTTCCTGCTCTGTTCTTTTGCTAATAGCTCATGCGCATCTTTTTCGGAAGGGTCATCTGTTGAAATAATAATTCCCAGGGAATCTCCTTCTTTGAGGGAAATATCGAAATATCCAGTTGTAAAAAGATCTTCCACAAAATCAAGTCCCCGGCTTTTTTCAGTTTCATAGTTAAAATGAAAATACCAATTGGGATTATGCTCATAACGAGCACCCGCAGCCTTAATGAAGATCTCTGGCGTCCCATCGTAAAGTTTTGCTTTGAAAACATCGTTTGAAAAACCAGCTTCACGATAAACAGCATCATTTGCCCGCATAAGGCTATGATATCCCCTCACTGAAAACAGGGGCAGAAGTTCCAAAATAAAGGGTTGGTCCGATTTTATTACATCATAGATGACCAACGTTGTATTTTCACCATGGACCATAGCAACTGTTTTCTTCAGAGATATCCCACCAATTTCATAAGTAAATCGTGGGAACAGATCTTTCGTAAAAGAAGTTTGGTGCAAATGCCCATTCGGATGAATTACTCCGCCATAATTATTCACGCTCAATTCAAATCGTTCATTGCTGATTACAATAGTTTCGTCCAGTTTAGATACCATCGCCATACGTTCTGCGGGTGGAACAATCGCTGCCACCAGCAGACCGTGGTACCGGCGGGTATTGCACCCGATGATAGACGAACTTGCCCAACCACCCAGGCCATTTGTCTCCAGCCATTCACACTGACTGGCCTGGTAAAAATTCTGTAAAACAGATCTGTTTTTTTTGAGTTGCATAAATCTTGCTTTGCGGTGTAATGAAGCCTGACGGTGAAGCCTGGTTACATCATGGCTTCCTCGTACAATTCTCTTCTTGCCGTCTTCTTAAATAAACTGATCCGGTTGATAAGTTCTGCCACTACGCCGGTCCATCCAGTTTGATGCGAGGCGCCTACTCCCCTTGAGGTGTCGCCATGAAAATATTCATAGAACAATACCAGGTCTTTAAAATTAGGATCGGTCTGGTATATCTTTTCGTTACCATTAAGCGGTCTCAACCCATTTTTATCCTTTTGAAAAATAGAGATCAACCTTTTACAAAGTTCATTGGAAATTTCGTCAAGCATCATTTGTTTTCCCGATCCTGTCGGATATTCAACATGCGATTGCTCTTTATAATATTCTGAGTATTGTTGGAGTGCATGAACAATCAGAAAATTCATCGGCATCCAAACCGGCCCGCGCCAATTTGAATTACCGCCGAATAAAGAAGTATTCGATTCGCCAGGCTGATAGCTCAGCCCAAACTCCTGTCCATCTATATTTACCAAGTAAGGTGTTTCATGGATCCTAGAAATGGACCGAATCCCACCGGGAGCTAGAAACTCGTTTTCATCCAACAATGCCTTTAACAACTTTTCCAAACGCTGACGTGGTACAAGTGATAAGAGAATGTCGTCATGATCATTCAATTCCTCGATCACCTGGTAGGCATTATTTTTCTCTCTATATCGCTGAAACCACTTTAAACGACTGTGAAAGTCAGGAAGTTTTTTTAGGAGATCTTTTTTTAGGACTAATACAGCAAACAATGTCGACAATCCCACGAGCGACCGGACTTTAAGTGGAATGTATCTCCCACCTGGTAATGCAAGAATGTCATAGAAGAATCCTTCTTCCTCATCCCAACTTCCGGTCCAGCCCTCACCAATGCGATTCAATGACTCCGCGATATAGACAAAATGCTCGAAAAATTTTGTTGTGACATCTTCATAGGTACTGTCGTATTGTGATATCTCCAACGCCATTTCCAACATATTCAAACAATACATAGCCATCCAACTTGTACCATCAGCCTGTTCGAGGATACCGCCTCCGGGGATAGCACTGCTGCGGTCAAAAACTCCTATATTATCCAATCCTAAAAAGCCGCCTTCAAAAACATTATTGCCTTTGTGATCCTTGCGGTTCACCCACCAGGTAAAGTTGATCATCAATTTATGGAAAACTCTTTTTAGAAAATGAATGTCGCCGTCACCGGTTCGCTGTTTGTCGATTTTATAAACCTGCAGACAGCTCCAGGCGTGCACCGGCGGATTGACGTCACCAAACGCCCACTCATAAGCTGGTAGCTGGCCATTGGGATGCATATACCATTCACGCAAAAACAAAATGAGCTGATCTTTCGCAAACTGCGGATCGACCACAGACAACGGCATACAATGGAAAGCCAGATCCCATGCCGCATACCAGGGGTATTCCCATTTGTCGGGCATAGAGATAATATCCTCATTGTTTAGTGATTGCCATTGATGATTGCGACCATATTTTCTTGTCTCAGGTGGAGCAGGCTGACCCGGATCTCCATTCAACCAACCTGGAATGTCAATGTTGAAGTATTGTTTGCTCCATAGCATCCCGGCAAAAGCCTGTCTCTGGATATTGAACAATTCCGGATCATTTGTTTCGGAAATATACTGGTAGAACTCGTCCGCCTCATCGATTCGACTTCCAAACACAAAATCGAAATCACTAAATGGTTCTTGAAGTGCATTCTTGTTTAACCGCTGTTTAATCACTACCGATGATTGGGGAGGAATAGTAAATTCATACATCGGGCTAAACTTTGTTCCTTGTTTCTTTTCCTCGAGCCAATCAAAGCTTTGTTGTTGTATCGCGGTATGAAAGGCATCCTTCACATAAGGAGTTACGTTTGGCTGCCCGTACAGCCTTTCAGTGTTAGTTTCATTTTCAGTAAACAGCGTACGCACCGGTTTTTCAAAATAATAATGATAATTACCAGACAGGTTGTGATCTATGTTCAGATCCCCAAATTCCTGGTTCCCCGCTCCTAAATACATAGTCGGCTTCTGTTTCATCAACCCAAAACTCCAAAGATTTCGAAACCAGACTGTCGGCAGCACGGCAATATATGCCTGGTCATTGCCACGATTATGGATCGTGATTCGTATGAGTATGTCCTCCGTATCATTTTTTGCATATTCAGTAATGACGTCAAAATATTTCCCGCTATTAAACAAACCTGTGTCGAGCAACTCATACTCATTTTCATACTTTGACCGATTGCGGTTCGTGGTCACAAGGTCATTATATGGATAGGCAGCCTGGGGGTACTTATACAGGTGTTTCATGTAGGAATGCGACGGCGTATTATCTAAATAATAATAAAGCTCTTTCACATCCTCGCCATGATTTCCCTCATTGCCAGTTAAGCCAAATAGCCTTTCCTTTAAGATTGAATCTTTACCATTCCACAGCGCAATCGCAAAACATATGCGTTGCTGCGCATCACTAATTCCCGCGATGCCATCCTCTCCCCAGCGATAAACACGGCTGCGCGCATGGTCATGGGGGAAATATTCCCATGCATTTCCATGTTCGCTGTAATCTTCTCTCACCGTTCCCCACTGGCGTTCGCTCAAATAGGGTCCCCATTTTCTCCAGCCCGGTTCTTTTAGTCTGCTTTGTTCGGCATTCATGATACTAATTTTGTGTGGTTTTCTTAATTGTATTTGTCATTTGATTAAGAGTGGCATTGGCCGTTACAAAGTTTAACCATTATCCTCAAATCCCGGATAAAGCGTCATTCCTCCATCAACAAAAATGGTAGTGCCGTTGACATAATCAGCATCATCACTGGCCAGCCAAACCGCTGTCTTGCCAATATCTTCTACCTGCCCAATTCTTTTTTGCGGGATCAACCTTAACAAATTTTGCAAATGCGCTGCGCTATCCCAGGCATCATGATTAATTGGAGTTGCGATCGCCCCGGGAGCTATACTGTTGATGCGAATTTTCTTTGGGGCAAATTCTTGCGCAATTGTTTTCATCATTAACATCACACCACCTTTACTTGCAGCGTAGTTTGCATGTCCGGCCCAGGGAATTACTTCGTGAACACTACTCATGCAAATAATTTTCCCTGCGGATTTTGATTTTCCATTTACACCTCTCCTCAAAAACTCTTTGATGGCTTCCCTGGCGCATAAAAACTGGCCCGTGAGGTTTACACCCAACACGAAGTTCCACTGTTCAAGAGTCATCTCTGCAAACGGGGCGTCTTTTTGCAAGCCGGCATTGTTAACCAAAATGTCTACTGTGCCATACTCACCAACAATGTCGCTAAACATTTGTTTTACCTGGTCCTCTTTACTAACGTCACACTGATAAATAATAGCCTTACCGCCATTCGCCACAATCTCTTCGACAACTGCCTGCGCCATATCTTTTGTTGACGGTACAGGAAAATTCACAATGACTGTGGCTCCTTCTTTAGCCATCTCGCGGGCGACACCGGCACCAATACCTGAACTGGCTCCTGTGATGATTGCAATTTGTTTTTCGAGTTTCTTTTTCATTTTGTTGTTTTAATAGACATTGGGTGATAAGGGAATAAAATCAAGTTTATTTTTTTTCAATTGTTCTTTGATAAGCCTGATTTCAAGATCAAGCACGATATTTTTATAATGCTCATGTGCATCTTGTGACATGAAAGGCGTCAGGAATTTTCCGCCGTGATCACGGTCAGCCATAGCAATAATATAATCTGCACTTTGTAAATTCTTCCAGCTATCAATCAATACGTCATTACTTGAATTGTTAATAAACTTTTCAAGACTGTAAATCTTTTTGAGAGCATAACCCTGCCTTGCATTTTCAAACCATTGAAAAGACGCTTCTGAATTACTCTGCCATGATACGGTTAGAGGAATATCATAAATATCCTGCGGATAATATTGCTCAATGATTTCAGATGCAGTTGAGAATTGAAAGTTTTCGTGATTGAGAACGGCTTTGGGCAACTGATCAAGGAAATTAAAGATACCGGTATCTTTTTTCTTGTGAATCCCCAATGTGTCGTAATCCAGAAGCAGGTTAATAACCTGGTCATTTTGTGGATGTGAGTGGATCCATCCGGCAAATTTATCGTCGGCCAGAGGATACGCGGTCCAATTTTTATCATCATAACGAAAAGCTATATCATCTGAAAGTCCCGGATTTCTCAACAAAATGCCAAACTCGCCTGTATTTGGTGCCGCATAAATTTTATTGGCTGATCTTCCCCTGAGTGTCCGTTCGAGCCCCTCGCAAATAATTCCTTTGAATCCCAATTGGTAAATATGTTGCGCGATCTCATTATTGTGAAGCAATTCCGTGTTCCTGAAAACCGCGGGTCGAAGTCCGAAAATTTTTTGAATCAGTTGAGAGTGATTCTCAACCTGCTTTTCAAATTCAGTTTTTGAGTAAAGACAACTAAACGAATTATGGTAAGTCTCAGCAAGTATCTCTACTGCCCCCGTTCTTACCAAGTCATTAAAAGAGGCGATTACGTCTGGCCTGTATTTCAGCAGAAGCTCCAGAACAATGCCGCTGATCGAATAATTCACCCTAAACTTGCTCTTTGTCCTCATGATATTGGATAATACTATATCATTTGCAGGCAGGTAACATTCATCCGCTAACTTATCTATGACTTGCCTATCAAGACTTTTATTAAAATAGTCGTGATCAATGCCAACCTGGTTTTGGTTGAACGTCGACAAATGGGAAGGCTGATGAATTCTGAAATACAGACAGACAGATTGCTTCATAATTTTTAGGTTCTTTATAAAAAACGGCTATCCCTGTTAGATCGGGACGGCCGTTAAACCAAAACCAACTGCTAGAGAAACTGCTATTGCGAGAACAAAACTAAGTTGTATGCGGAGTGATTGCTGTCAACCTTACGACAACTCTTGTTAGAATTCTAATTCCATGTCAGTGGATCATTCAACTCAATTCTTTTGCGATTGTAAAATAAGATCCCCGAATCTCTCAATTCGTTGAGCAATGTATTTACACTTTGCCTTGATGTTGCGATCACACCAGCGATGTCGCTATGAGTAAGGTAGTTGTTCAGTATGATCTTGTCACCGATGCGATTCCCATCAGAGATTGCCCAACTTCTGATAAAGCGAATCAGGCGACTTTTTGCATCCCGAAATACGAGGTCTGAATGCCTGCCTTCAAGTTTTTTCAATTTATTGTTGACAATGTTCGCATAGCTAAGAGCCATCCCGGGATTTTCCTGGAGTATCCTCTTAAAATCGGAGCTGTTGAACACGCAGACAACTGTGTTGGCAGTAAGGGCTTCAGCAAATTCATCTAATGATGGATTTCCATCCAAACTCAAATCGCCGAATGCGTCCGGTGCTGTCAAAATATCTTTGATCAGCTCATTGTCGGTTTCGTCGCACTCTGTGATCTTGATCTTTCCTTTGATCAGCAAATAGATCTTGCTATAATCACCTTCACCGTAATTGAAAGTCTCACCACGATAGGCGGTTTTTACTTTTACCGCAGAACATGCCTCTTTGATTTTTTGTTCAGGCACATTTACAAAAAGCGGATGGCTTTTCAGATAAGCATATTTAATTTCTTCGCACATACAATCATTTTTTATGGTTTGAGAATGGTTTAATTTTTAGAAGCCGCTAAAGCATTTTCAATCTTTGATATCAATACATTTTTAGGGACCAGACCCCTGGCATAATCGATAACCTTCCCACTTTTAAAGAAAAGAATCGTCGGTATTTCAATTATTCCATATTCTTTTCCGAGATGCGCTTCTTCCTCTACATCCACAGTAAAGAAATTGGCGGTGCCTTTATAAGCTTTTGCCAGGTCATCGTATATCATAGAGACTATTTGACAAGCTCCATTCCATTCAGTCCTAAATTGCACCAGGCTTAAGTTTATGCTTTCGACTACGTGACTTTTGAATTCTTTTTTTCCGATGGCTTTGTTCATGTGTCGCTTTTGTGCCTGTACATAGCCAACCGACGTGCCAGATTTTTTTTAACGTTTTTTGTGGAGGGCTGAAGCCCTTTACAGGAAAGGGTTTCAGGAATTTGATCGTCTTCGATTTCTTTTGAATTGTTAAAGGAATTTTTCCCAATTAATTGGGATTCTCCCAAAATATTGGGAGAGAATTTTGGGAACATTCATAGCTAGTCCATAGACGCCGAAATCACAAGGCATTTTTATTCTCAAAAACCATCGCTGCTGTCGTTTGCGCGACATTAATGGGAGTGGCCACAATCTACATTTGTCAATCAAAATTTTTTAAGAGATGAAATTTGTTTTAATTGTTCTATTTGGCATTTTTTCAATGGCATCCCGGGCGCAAGATGCTACTCAACTTCGTCGCGCAGAATTCAATCTTAATAATGGAATCGCGATTAGCGGATATGACCCGGTTGCTTATTTCAGAAAAAATGAAGCTATCAAGGGCAAAAAAGATCTTGCTGTGTTTGACCGGGGAGCCACCTATTATTTTTCTTCAGCTGAGAATAAAGAGGAATTTAAGAAAGATCCGTCGAGGTACGAGCCTCAATATGGTGGCTGGTGCGCCTATGCGATGGGAAAGGATGGTTCAAAGGTGGAAATTGATCCTGCAACGTTTAAGATTATCGATGGCAAGTTGTATTTGTATTATAATAAGCTTTTCAACAACACTTTAAAAAGCTGGAATAAAGATGAAGCAAATCTTAAATCAAAGGCAGATCTAAACTGGAAAAAATTCTACCACCAATAAACACATATCTCATGTTGAACTTTTCAGCAATTGGCATTTGGATCCTTCGATTACTGGCAGCGGTCATTTTGTTGCAGACACTATATTTCAAATTTAGCGCGGCACCCGAGTCAATTTATATTTTCTCAAAGCTGGGTATGGAGCCATGGGGAAGGATTGCAACCGGTATCCTTGAATTGATCGCCGGTATTCTTTTACTAATACCTGCCACGACCGTTTTCGGGGCACTATTAGCAATTGGCCTCATGGCAGGGGCAATCTTTTTCCACATTACAAAACTCGGGATCAGAGTTCAGAACGACGGAGGTCAACTGTTCATCTACGCCCTGCTCGTATTTGTGTCGAGCGTTGCGCTTGTAATTATTTATAGAAATGATCTTATAACCGCAAGAAATATTCATATTAAATCATAACTCTCCAAAATAAAATCATTATGCAACTTCAGCAATCTGTAAAAAATGTTTTTGTACAATTAAGTGAGTCATTGCATCATCTGTCGGATGAGCAATATGTGCAGCAAAGCAAAACACTGTTTAATGCTACGATTGGACAACATGTACGTCATATTATCGAGCTGTTCGTATGCCTGGAGACGGGTTACGAAGCAGGCTTGGTCAATTATGAAAAAAGAAAGAGAGATATGGCAATCGAAAAGAACAAGGACTTTGCCCAGGTGCTCTTACAAAAAATATACAATGGGCTCGAAAGGCCGAATAAAAAACTACTGCTCGAATCAAATTATGACGAACATAATATCGAGACGATCACAGTGGCAACAAACTACTATCGGGAGATCATCTACAACCTGGAACACACCGTACATCACATGGCTCTGATCCGGGTTGGCATTAACGAAGTATCAAACATTACCGTGCCCGACGGTTTTGGAGTAGCATCATCAACCGTAAAATATCGGCAGGCATGTGCACAGTGACATTTATACCCGAGACCGACGGATACTTTATCACCTCAAACCGGGATGAGAAGAATATCCGCACGAAAGCCATTCCTCCCACAGCCTATGAATTTGAAAGTGGCAAGTTCATTTTCCCGAAAGACGGGGAGTTTGGTGGAAGCTGGATCGGAATGCATGAAAACGGGAATGCCGCCGTGTTGTTAAATGGAGCTTTTGAAAAACATGTTTCCTTACCACCTTACCGGCTAAGTCGCGGGAAAATATTTTTACATCTTATAGCCAGTGAAGAACCGGTGAGGAGATTTGACCATGTAAATCTTGACCGGATCGAACCATTCACGCTGGTTGTGTTTGACAGGGGCGATTTATATGAATGTAGGTGGAACGGAAACAAGAAATATTGCAGGCAATTGAGGAAATATAGACCCTATATCTGGTCATCGGCAACACTCTACGATGAGGAAACTGTAAGAAAAAGGGAGCAGTGGTTTGCAACGTTCCTGGATAAAACACAAAATCCCACTCAGGAGGAGATTCTCCACTTCCACCAGTTTACCGGGGACGGAAACAAGAGTACCGATCTCCAAATGGAGCGAAGTGGCTTGTATTCTACGGTCAGCATTACATCTATCCGGTTAACGACCGATTGGGCGAGCATGAAGTACCTTGACTTGAAAGAACATAACATTCATGAGGCTAAAATTCACTTTACTTCAGATTGTGATATTGTATGATCAAAAAGATATTATATCGCCCTTTTTTCATAAGGCTTTTTCATTGGGAATACTGGCCATTTCACGTCGTATATGGGCCTCTCTATTTATATTGGTTCTGGCTTTGCCTGAAGGCCAGGTCGTTCTTCTTCTTTAACACTTCCAATCCATCTATAAATAACGGCGGCTTCCTGATGGAATCAAAAAAACAGATCTATGACCTATTGCCTTGGGAATACTATCCTGAGACAATTTTTGTTAAGCGTGATACCGGCATTGAAGATCTTTTAAAAGAAATTCAGCATAAAAAATTTCAGTTCCCCATAATTGGAAAGCCAGATATCGGAATGCAAGGCATATCGGTTCAGAAATTGTCCGATGAAAAAGATTTATTTGAATATGCTTCTAATTCGAAAGTAGATTTCCTGCTGCAGAGATTTGTGCCTTTTGAAAATGAAGTGGGCATATTTTATTACCGGTTCCCCGGCGAATGCAGAGGTCGCATTTCCGGAATTGTAAGCAAGGAGTTTCTAAGCGTTATAGGAGATGGTGTATCAACGATGACGGAATTGCTGCGGAGGGATAAACGATTTGTCTTGCAAATTCCATCTTTGCAAAAAGCGTATGGGAATGAACTACAAAGAATATTGCAAAGGGCAGAAAAAAGAATACTTGTGCCTTATGGAAATCATGTCAGGGGAGCTAAATTTATTGACGTAAGTGATCTTATCGACGAACAGCTGAC
>DASYSW010000365.1:0-9822 GCA_036002905.1 Chitinophagaceae bacterium | reverse complement strand
TGGAATTTTTCCAGAATGTCAACCCCCATTGTATAAGTTCCCAATTCAACCGGGGTTTAATATAAAAAGGCGAAGATGAACTCAGCATCCATTTCAAACCCTGGCTCACAATACCAGGGGACGCTAGTGGAATAAAGTGGCTGGGAGAAATATAACCCATGTTCCCGAACGAGCAGCCATCGGTTATATCGTTGCGGTCAACGACAGCAACTTCGTGTCCTTCTTTGTTCAGATAGTAAGCACAGCATAATCCAACTACCCCACCTCCTATTATTGTTACGTTCATAATTTTAGGGCGCAAACTTATGAATTTCTAACCAAGCGCGGCCTCATTTGCTCCCATGAGCCATCTTAATTATTCTCCCATCTTTTGCACTCATGATCATTTCAAAGACATCTCCCGTATAACTTTTAGGAAGAGTTCCACGGAGAAACCAGTAGCCATCGATAAGATAACACTCATAGGGCTTTTCACCCGAAATCAGTGCCTTACCATACGACTTGAAAAGCAATACTTCAGCAATAGAGATTGCAATGTCTCTATCCCTGATCAAATTGTCAGAGGATAATTTATATGTGCTATCGTTTACAACGTTTTTAATAGCTTGTCTTGCACTATCCTCACCAACAACAGCCCTGTTTTTATAATTCTGTCCCCAAAAACTAAGAGGTAAGATCAGGGCGACCAGGATCAAAAAAGTTTTTATCATAAATTTTTGTTCGATTCGCAAGTTGATTCTTTATCGATCGGCAGTTTGTGCGTTTTTGCCGGTTAAGTTTTTGATAATAGCAACTTCATTTTTATCAAAAGGGCTTCCGTCTTTTCTGAAGATATCATGAAACCATGTCTTTGGTTCAGGACTCCCTTCCTTGCTTCCCCACGGGAAAACGGTATTGCTCTTGCCACTCACAAAACCCCAATTGATTGCCCCGACGTTATATTTTTTCAGGATTGGAAGATGCGTTTCAAATTTGCTACCATTGGTCCTTGCCATGTATTCGGTACATATCAAAGGGCGGTTTCTCTTCTGAAGCTCTTTTATTTGCTTCTCCATATCCTCAGCCTTATTATAGTTATGGAAGGTGATGATATCAGAATTATTTAACTGGAACTCATTAAGCTCTTTGTTGTCATACCAAACGCCGACTGTCAGTGGTTGAGAAGGGCGAATGGTCCATGCCCACTCAAATATTTTTTTTAGCAGTGGCAGTGATGTTAAATTATAACCACTATTACCAGGTTCATTGTAAAGATCCCAACAAAGAATTCGTGGATCATATTTGAAACTTGCCAGGATGTCTTTTACATATCTCTCAAGATCATTCCATGTTGCGCTGTCATTATGCACGGACTGGGCAGGACTTCGCATCCAACCTGAATTGTGAACACCCGGTTTAGGTAAGGGCTGTGTTCCATACTTTGGCTCGGGATTCCAACAGTCATCAAAAAACACAAACAATGGCTTTATGTGATGTTTCGAAGCAATTGCCAGGAACGTATTGATCCGTTTTTTAAATCCAATCGAGTCATTTGCCCAGACAAGATCGTGAAGAAAAACACGCAACGTATTAAATCCAATTTCCTCGGCCCAGCCCAACTCACGATTGATTGTAGACGTGTCAAATGTTTCAGCCTCCCACATTTCCAACTGGTTGATGGCGGTGCTCGGCAAAAAATCGCAACCCACCAGCCAGCCCTGTTGTGCGTACCACTCGTTGGCTTTTTTCTCCGACCATGCATTTGATTGAGCGTTGGCTCCAAATGAAAAAGTAAAAAAGAGAATTGCAATCAGCGTTCTTTTCATTTTATCATTTTAATTTTTTGGGTAGAACCATCAAACTTTTGGAAGTGTATAACCGTTATGATATTCCGCTGCGAGATACTTATTTGCCTCTTCCTCTGTGAATTTATTCGAGGCACCATCCCAATATATTTTCTTTCCCATACGGAATGCAATATTTCCCATATCACAGACAGTAGCGACGTGCGCAGCCAATTGTACCGGGCATTTTAGATCTTCAACTTTTCTCGATCTGACGGTTTCAACAAAATTTTTTGTATGCAGCGCCAGCCCATCATCCACTTTCTTTTGCCTGGCCACTGCTTCCATTTTATTTTGACCATTTATGACCTCAGGGATCACTTCCCAGCCTCCACGATCAACTACTAATGTTCCATTGTTGCCAATAAAAGCGACCCCATGATCGCGTTGGTATGGACCGTCGTTGATCCCGGTTGCATGTTCCCAAAGCATATTAAATCCATTGAACTCAAAAACCGCCGTCAATGTGTCGGGAGTTTCTTCGGCGTCATCGGGATAAGCAAACTTTCCACCGCTTGCTACAATACTTTTCGGCACGTCAGCCTTCGAACCCAGCAATGCATAATCGATCATATGCACACCCCAGTCAGTCATCAATCCACCGGCATAATCCCAATACCAACGAAAATTGAAATGAAAGCGATTGGGATTAAAAGGACGTTTCTTCGCAGGTCCCAGCCACATGTCATAATCAACGCCTGCAGGAGCACTGCCGTCAGGCTGTACCGGAACGGGCTTCATCCAACCCTGGTAGGCCCATGCTTTTACCAGGCGCACATTTCCCAATTTTCCCGAATGCGCAAAATCCATTGCGTCCTGGTAATGTTTATTGCTGTGTTGCCACTGCCCCACCTGCACAACACGATTATATTTTGTTTGAGCAGCGACCATTGCCCTGCATTCGGCTATTGAATTGCCAACCGGTTTTTCGCAATACACATCTTTTCCTGCCATACAAGCATCCACCATTATTTTACAATGCCAATGATCGGGCGTGCCAATGATCACTGCGTTTACATCTTTTAATTCAAGCACTTTCCTGTAGTCACCAAAGGTTTTGAGTTTTGAAACATCGACATTCAACTTTGAAAGATCGGCCATTCTTTTATCCAGGACATTTTTGTCGATATCGCAAAGTGCAACAAGATTAATGCCTTCATGTTTTAGCATGGCACTTAAATCGGCAAAGCCCATTCCATTGATACCAATAGCGGCGATATTTATTTGATCGGAAGGAGCTATTCGATTTTTTAATATCGAAAACGTTTTCGTATCAAAGGAAGATAAAACAATTCCGCCTGCAGCAAGCGCAGAGGCATTTTGTAAAAATTTTCTTCGGGATGACATGATTGTTGTTTTATTTGAATGTAATGATGCTAATAATTTAGAAATTTTTAAATTGGGAAATTGCAAGATAGAGAATTGCAACTCCATCCAGCTTTGCGGGGCCGTATTCACCTTTTCCCATTTAATAATTCCCTCCGTCCTCATATTTCGACGAATAGTTAATTTTCACCTCTTTGATCTTCGTGGGCAACCAAACTTGCATATCATTCGCTCCACGATTCGCCCAGCAGTAGTAAGGAATAGCAGTTATCTTTCTTTTTTCAATTTTAATTCCATCCCCATTTTCATTCGCAATCGCTGAAGGTAATTCGGTTTGTAAAGCAATGACAGGTTCATCCAAAACTTTATAGTCCGTTGCCGTAAATCTTGTACTTGAAGGGAGAACCAAATTCCAGACCTGTCCTTTATTATCTGCACCTTCGACACAATAGACAAGCGGACCCCGTTGAAGAGCGATCCGATCAATATCCGCTTTAACGTCCGACTTTGCTGCGATTTCTGTTATGGGCATATTGTATTCAAAGCTTATCGCATCGCCTTTTTGCCATTTTCTATCGATGATCGCATACCCGTTCTCCTCTTTGAAGGAAACAATTTTTCCATTGACAGTAAAAAACAAGGCAGCTTGCGAAGTGCTTGCATTTTTGTAAAGATCCCCCGGCACAGCTCCTCCCTTCTGCCAATCCGGGATGCGAATTCGAACGGCAAAACTCTTTTTCTCCTTTGGATCAATATTGATCTTTACTTTTCCATCCCAGGGATAATTCGTTTCCATTTTTATGGCAACATCTGTATTCACCACCTTAATTTTCGTATTACTTCCGACAAATAAATTCACCCAAAGGCCGTCCGTGCTTTTTCCATAAATATAATTTCCAACAGACGTAACAAGCCTTGCAATGTTGGCCGGGCAACAAGCCGTACCAAACCATTCCCTTCGCTGGTGCTGACCATTCGATGCAAGTACATTGTCATAAAAGAAATGATCCCCGCTTAAACTCAATCCATCCAGTGCGCCGTTGTACAAACTTCTTTCGAGCACATCAATGTACTTACTGTCGCCTGTTAATTGACACATGCGCTGGTTCCATAAAACCATTCCTACGCTCGCACACGTTTCGCAATACGCGTCTTCATTTGGCAGGTCATAATCTTTTGTAAAGCCCTCATTATCCCCAGCTGATCCTATCCCCCCCGTAATGTACATATTGCGATACACTACATCTTCCCAAACCTTTTGCATCGCATTCATGTAACCGTTGTCACCGGTAAGAGACGCCACATCTGCAGCGCCAGTGTATAAATACATAGCCCGGACCGCGTGCCCTGTAATTTCTGTTTGATCTTTCACCGGCTTGACAGTCTGCCAATACGCGGGTGTAACCCATTTGCCTTCATAACTGTAAATCCCTTCCTTTCCTCTTTGCTGAAGATACCAATCTGCTAGTTTCAAGTAGCGGTCATCATTAGTTACCTTGTACAGTTTTACCAGCGCCAATTCAATTTCTTCATGACCACTGAACCATTTCTTGTTGCCCAAACGAAATGTAGTGTCAATATGATTAGCAACACGAATGGCAACGTCCAACAATTTTCTTTTCCCTGTAACATTATAATAGGCAACGGCCGCTTCAATTAAATGACCTGCATTATAGTCCTCGTGCGCTTCAATGTTTGTCCAGCGTTGGTTGATATCACGCAATGTAAAATACGTATCCAAATAACCATCTGGTAACTGCGCTGCAGCCACTTTATCGATCCATTCATCGGCCTTAGCCTCAAGGGCGGAATCGGGATGAGTTTTCAATGCATACGCCATTGCCTCAAGAGCTTTGTACACGTCACTATCATCATAATAGATCCCTTCAAATTTTTCGCCTTTGTTTCTCGCTACTTTTTCAAAATTGCGAATGCGCGGCGTTTTTATTTCTGTCTGATAGATGCAAGCCTTCATCGTAACGGTTGCAACCTTATCGATCTTTGGCTTCCAGAAATTATCCGTGATATTGACCTGGGAGAAATTGACGAATTCAAATTTCTGTGAAGGAGTTTGTGAAAAGACCTTAATAATACCTGCGATTAGTGTAGTTAGTAAAATTAGTTTTTTCATGTAGCAAGCTTTATTAACTCTATTTGACATCGTTGCAGCCTGTCCTTATTTTTCGGGATCGAGTTTTGTACGCCCGGTAAACCATTGATCTGGATTGAACCCCTGCGGTGTTAAAAAATAAATTCGCACGCGTCCAACGGGCTAAAGCCCGTTGCTTTAACTTACCCTTCACCACTCATCACTCACGAACACCATCAGACAACCTGGAACCCGTAGGCGTAAGGGTCGTCATCTTTATCAATTGAAATAATGTTTTGCCCGTAGATCTTTGCCCAGCCTTCGATAGACGGTCTAATCGCGGGTTTCCCCTCGACAGAAAGTTCTTCTTCAATCCTGCCTATAAATTTACTACCGATGATGCTTTCATGAACAAATTCATCGCCTTTTTTCAATAAACCTTTTGAATACCATTGCGCCATCCTTGCTGACGTCCCGGTGCCACAAGGCGAACGGTCAATCGCCTTCTCACCATAAAACACGGCATTTCTCGCACTAGACGTTTTAGCCATAACAGCTCCCGTCCATAAAATATGTGTGCAATAATTGATCGTTGGATCCTCCGGATGAACGAACTGGTATTTTGCATTTATATTTTTTCTCAATTCTCTTGCCCATGTAATTAATTTGTCGGCAGAGTAATTTTCCAGTCCTTTGAAATTCTTTTGCATATCAACGATCGCATAGAAATTTCCACCATAAGAAACATCAAAAACCAATTCACCCAATTCAGGACAATGGGCGGTCAACTCAGATGAATGCAGAAATGAGGCAACATTTGTGATCCGTACGGTTTTACATTTTTCATTTTGCATTTCGTAAGCTGCCACAACCACTCCAGCAGGCACTTCTAACTTTACAGTTCCTGGCTTCTTTGGTTCTATTAATCCTTCCTCAATGGCGATTGTGATCGTACCAATAGTTCCATGTCCGCACATCGGCAGGCAGCCGCTCGTTTCAATAAATAAGACGGCCGCATCATTCTTAGGATCGAGGGGAGGGTACAAAATACTTCCGCTCATCATATCGTGACCCCTTGGCTCAAACATAAGTCCGGTTCTTATCCAGTCATAATCTCTTAGAAAATGCTGACGTTTTTCACTCATGGTGTTTCCATCCAACGCCGGCCCACCTCTTTTTACAAGGCGCACAGGATTGCCACAGGTATGGGCGTCGATACAATGGAAAAAGTGCTTCATTGATTTTTTGCCACAACGGCTCCAAGGCACAAAGATGCACAAAAGAAACCTTTGCATTGCTTAGCGTCTTTGCGTCTTAGTGGCAAGGACGATGAATAGAATTCCAGGAGTACAAGAGTGCGACGCAAGAGAAGGTCAATAGCATTAGTACTGCTGGACATATAAAATCTAGCGCTCATAAAATAGATTTCTTGAAAAAAGTGTAACGTTTCCGAACACTTTGCGTCTCAATGTTAAAGCCTGTTAAAAAAAGATAAAAAAGCTTATGTTTTATTGTTCGTACGAAAATAATCGTATATTCGGTTTCAAATTGAAGGGCTTTATGTCAAACACTAAATATGTAAAACCTACTGAAAGCGAACTGGAGATTCTCCAGATTCTTTGGACAAAAGGCTTGGCGACTGTTCGCGAAGTTCATGAAGAACTCGCGAAAACAAAAGATGCTGGTTACACGACTACTTTGAAGCTAATGCAGATCATGCACGAGAAAGGTTTGGTAAAAAGAGATGATTCGATGCGTACACACGTGTACCAGGCCGCAGTGAACAAAGAAAAAACTCAGAAACATTTGTTGAGCAAGATGATCGATTCTTTGTTTGGTGGTTCCCCAACCCAGCTTGTTATCCAGGCATTGGGCAATGGCGAACACAAAGCAAGTCCCGAAGAATTAGAAGAGATCCAGGCTTTATTGAACCAGCTTAAAAATCAGTAGACATGTTTTCCTTCGTCATCCCGACGGCTGTCGGGACCAACTTTCTGCAGGCATTGGGCTGGGCTGTATTGAACAGTCTGTGGCAAATGGCCTTTTTATGGGTAATGTTCCAGGTAATATTGTCCTTTGGGATCAACAAACCGGCAGCAAAGAGCAGATTGGCAACAATTTTATTAAGCACCGGCTTCGTATGGTTCATGTACACATTGATCTTTCATTGGTTCATAGATCCGGAGTCGATAAAACGTTCCTTGCTGGCCATTGGTTCGTTTGAAACAGGTAACACAGTTTGGAATGAGAAGCTGCAATGGATCCTCCCTTATGCTTCTGCAGCTTACTTGTTAATGCTGATCCTTCCTACCATTCAGTTTATCCGTAACTATAAATTTGTCCAGGTAATTCGCACAGCAGGTTTATCAAAATGTAATGTTGACCTCAGAATCTTTGTACAGCGCTTTGCAGAAAGAATGGGAATTCATAAACCTGTTCACATTTATATTTCTGACCTTATCTCCTCCCCTGTTACGATCGGCTTTCTCAAGCCAATCATTTTAATGCCTATCGCGGCTATTAATAATTTAACCGTTAAGCAGGTTGAGGCTGTATTATTGCATGAACTGGCACATATCCGCCGTCATGATTATTTCATCAATCTTCTCATCAATTTCATTCTTACCATTCTTTACTTTAACCCATTTGTAAAACTGTTTGCAAAAACAATTGAAAGGGAAAGAGAAAAAAGTTGCGATGAAATAGTCATGCAATTTCAATACGATCCTCACGGCTATGCTTCCGCCTTGCTGGTGCTTGAGAAAAATAATTTTATGCGCCAAAGAATGGCCGTGGCTGCATCAGGACAACGAAATGACCTTTTGCATCGCATTGAGAAAATATTGGGGATAGAAAAAAGAAAGACTCCAGATTTTAAAAAATTAGGTGGCTTACTTGCAGGACTTGTGTGCATTATTGGTTTAAATGCGATCTTTTTCTTTAGTTCCCCTGTAATTCAAAATAACCCTTTAGCTTTTAGTGCTTTTACAAATCCTTTTTATCAACTCGTGTCGGATGGAAGAGAGTTCACAATTGAAAAACCGGTTGAAAGGCAAAAGGCCGAATCTCAAATTGCAGCTGTGAAAAAGGTAAGTACAAATCACTCAAATCCCTCCAACAAAAAAATTGAACATTATAAGGAAGTAAATATACCTGTCCCTGAACAACGTTTCGTTTTAAGGACTGCCGAAAGAGCCGGCGATTTTGCATTGGTTGATCAAAGAATGCAATTGGAACCCAAATTGAAAAAATACCAGGAAGAACAGGTAAAAGGAACGGTGGAAGCAACAAAGAAAATATTGGAAGAAGGTCAATGGAAACAGGTCGAAAAGAATGTAGCTGACGCCCTCACACAAAATGAAAAGGAATGTTTGAAACAGAAGTATTATGTGGACCTGGCAAAAGTAAACTGGCAAAAACTGGAAGACAAGCTTCGACTTTCTTATAATAATATCAACTGGGATAAAGTAAATGCCCAATTAAACACAGCCATTACTACGATTAAGCTGGACAGTCTTACTGAAGTTTATAATATTGCTTTGGATGATCTGAATAAAGCAGAGGATTGGATGACACAGAACAAAGCCGTTTCAATTCCCGATACGGATCTTCAGTTAAATGAAATAAAAGTGCAAAAGGAACAGGTGCAACAACAACTGCAGACCATCAAGGCTATCAAAGAAAGAAAGATCATTCACCTGTAGAACACAATCACGATTTTCGGGATTCTTAGGATTCCAGGGAAATAATTTTTTTCAAGCTGTTCTCTCAATTAACACCCTCGTCAATTTCCTCGTATCTGAGTTGGCAGGTCCCCATTTCCACAAATACGTTAATCATGCAAATGTGGTTCTCTCATGGTTAATCCTGGTTCGCGCTACCAGTTACATCTTGGGCAGGCGCCACTGTATTTATTTCCGATAAGAAATCCAAGAACTACCTCGTGAGTACCACGGCTGACAGTATTCAAATTGGTAGTTGTAAAATCATAAGCGTAGCCAACATTGAATGTGTTGCTGACATTCACACCAAGCATTGCGGCATAGCCATCCTGATAACGATAGCTGCCCCCAAGCCACAAAAGATCGCGGTATTGAAATTTGATGTTTGTCTCGACCTGGAAATTATTTTCTGACGAGCCCTGGATATACTTCAGCATCACCGAGGGAAGCGCATTGATATCATCACTTAACAAAAATCTATAACCACCAGTCAAAAACAAATGCGGAATTAATCTTCCCGAAGTCGGTGTAACGGCATCATCCGCAAATGAAAGTTTTTGAGGAATTACCTGTTGCGCGGAAAACCCAGCAAAATAATCACGGGAATAGAGCCACAGACCAACTCCAAGGTCAGGTTTTATTTTATTGATGTAGCCATCATAGGTTGCGCCTGCTGCCGGATCGTTTGGATCACCGGTCCCACTAAAATCTGTTTTCGACCGGTCAATACCAATTTCTGTGATCCCGGCAGAAAACCCTCCCGCCAGGTTGGTCGTTGAATTTAATCCGATATGATATGCATACGTAACATCAGCGGTGAAGCGATTAAAACTGCCTGTTCGATCATTGATCACTGTCATAC
>DASYSW010000364.1:0-7255 GCA_036002905.1 Chitinophagaceae bacterium | reverse complement strand
AAAAGAGAAAACCTTTCCGTTACCGCCCTTCAATTTTTTTGCGGGACAGCTTTCTGTTATGAATGATAACAATGGAGGAAGAAAAATACAGGTGTTGTTGGAAGATTCAATTTACAGGAAAGATATTAAAACATACCTGGTGGGTGTTGCAAAAGATAGCCTGTGTTTTGCCAGCATCGGTACAGGAATGTTTGAAGTCGCAATTCCTGCAGAAAGGTTTCCCGGAGGCGTAACAACTTTTTATTTGTTTGATGAAAACCTCCACGTGTTAAGTGAACGAAGCATTTATTTCAAAGACAACCTCGTCGTCAAAGCGAGCCTTGATAAGAATGTGTATAAGAGAAGAGAAAAAGCAGAGCTTAGTCTGTCGATAGCTGATGCGCAAGGCAATCCTCTTCCTGGCTCTCTATCAATAGCCGTTGTTGATACGAGTTTAACACAACCGACAAATACAGCTGCTATTGTTTCAGAATATTTTGAACACAGTGATGGCCTCTCTTCTAACAATTGGTCCTTGTCAAACGCAGGCGACCTGACTGATCAGCAATTTGATATTTTGATGATGGCAAGAAATAATTCCTACAAGGACATTACGTTTCGAACGAACAAGCCTGCCTTTTATTCAGACAGCGATAGCTTGCTCTATATCCAGGGGAATGCATTCCTGTCAAAAGAAAAACCTGCCGCCAACAAAATAGCAACTATTTTTTCAAAGACAGCAAGCGTGGCGTTCGATGTTGATACCACAACTAATGCCGGGCGCTTTGTCTTCCCGTTAGCAGAATATCCGGACAGCACCCGTTTCCTGATCCAGGTGAGCAGCCCGCAGGGAGCGGTAGAGCGAACAGACATCGTCCTTGATAAGGTCAACTTTCCGAAAGTGAGCACCCTTCTTCAAAAGGAGAAATTCGCAATAAGACCAGCAACCGTCAATCATTATTTGAAGATTTATCCGGACACTCTCGCAGGCCTTCGCGGAGATGAATTGACTCCGGTAACGGTCAAAGGATACAAGAAAAAAGAGTTAAGTTATGATCCCAGTAAGCGCGTGAGCGCTGATTCAAAAATTATTACTTCTGAAGATATCGGTAAGGGTTCCAACAGCGTATCGAATGCTTTTTTGAGAGTGCCGGGTGTTCAGCTCATAAACGGATTTGTTGCAATTAAAGGGATTTCCAGTTTCTCGCCTGGCCCGAGCACTGAACCGATTCTTGTGCTGGATCGAATCCAGGTATACCCTGCAGTTTCAGGAATGTTTTCAAGTCCCGTATTAAATTACCTGGATCAATTGAATCCGGATGACATTAGCTTTATTGAAGTTCTTACCGGTCCTGAAGGCTCCGTTTACGGGCTGAGAGGTGGCAACGGAGTTATCATTATTAACACCAAAAAATTGGTTGATGATCCTACTGGAAATTCACCCAATACTTTTCTTGTAAGAGGATATCATACACCATCCCCATTTATGATGCCCGATTACAGCAACACGAAAGTAAAAGCTGGCAAGTTCAACGATATCCGGTCAACTCTTTATTGGGAGCCTTCCGGTCTGACCGATCAGAACGGGCAAATTAACATTCGATTTTTCACATCAGACATTGCTGCGAGCTACAAAGTGATCATCACTGGTATTACTTCTCATGGCGACGTGATCAACAGAACAATTAGTTTTCGAACAGAGTAATTGCGAAGTTTATTATTCGAGTGAATTAAGCTGACTATCCTTCCAACTCTTTGCGTCTGTGCTGGAGTGGATATTTACAAATTGCCACCGAGGCACAGAAACACAAAGGGAAGCAAGACATAAATCATCGGGATTAATTACATTTAATGCCCCATTTATCACCAAAATTCATTTTATGAGGATCGCTCTTTTGTTTGCTGTAGTTTTTTTATTTACAGGCTGTGGAACGATAGTGTCTAATGAGACGACAAATACGAAGGCGCCTGCGACCAAAAAAGTTCCAAAGGTCTTTACTGAACACGGCAATACAAGAACCGACGATTACTGCTGGTTAAGCGATCCCAAAGACTCCGCTGTGATCAATCATTTGAAGGAAGAAAATGCATATACCGAAGCGTATATGAAGCATACAGAAGATCTGCAAAAGACAATTTATGATGAACTCGTCGCGCGAATCGATCAGAAAGCTTCAACTCTCCCATATAAAAGAAATGGCTATTGGTATTATACCCGTTATGAAGAAGGCAAACAGTATCCGTTTTATTGCCGAAAAAAGAATGATCTCAATTCTACCGAAGAAATTTTCCTGGATGTACCGGCTTTGTCCGCGAGACACCAGATCTTTTTCGTTCGCGGATGGTCAATAGCAAGAAATAATAATTTGGTAGCGACAGGCATTGATACAACCGGTGGGAGGCGATCAACACTAACGATAAAGGACCTGGCAACCGGAAAGCTATTACCCGAAACAATTTCCAACACGAGCGGCAATTTCGCCTGGACCAGCGATAGTAAAGTCTTGTATTATGTATTAAATGATCATACGGTTCGTCCCTATAAACTCATGAAGCATATTATTGGAACTGACCCGTCTGCTGATCGAACGATCTACACTGAAAACGACAGCACGTATGACGTATACCTGACCACATCCAATGATAATCACTATATTTTTATAAACACTAACGCGACGAACAGCAGCGAAGTAAGATATCTTGATGCAACGCAGCCCGATGCGTCGCCGGTAATGATCCAGCCCCGCACAAGTAATCTTGAATATTCTGTCGATTACTTTGAAGGAAACGTGTTTCATATCCGCACGAATAATAAGGCTGAGAATTTTAAGTTTGTTGAAGCACCTGTCTCCTCCCCCGGCGTAACTAATTGGAAAGACGTGATTCCCCATAGCGCTACCGCTTACCTGCAGGAGGTGGCTGTATTGAAGGATTATTTTGTGGTGCAGTCAAAAGTGAATGGACTGACTGAGATCAGGATCATTAATCGCAGGGACAATACAGCTCATAATGTTGATTTTGGTGAGGAAGCATTTGTAGCGAATATGTATATGGCGACTGATGACTACGCATCAGACAGCATCCGTTATTCGTATTCTTCGTTGACAACCCCTTCTTCTGATTTCATGTACAGCCTTTCTTCCAAACAGAAGCAATTACTAAAGCAACAGAAAGTCGGCGGCGGTTTCGACGCCACGAAATATGAAACGAAACGCGTTTGGGCAAAAGCAACGGACGGAACCATGGTTCCAATATCGCTGGTATACAAAAAAGACGAATTTAAAAAAGATGGGACTAACCCTTTGCTCCTATATGCTTACGGCTCCTACGGATCCAATGTCGATCCCTATTTCAATCGTTCTGTTATTAGTTTATTGGACAGGGGATTTGTTTATGCTATCGCTCACATTCGCGGGGGGCAGGAATTGGGAAGAAAATGGTTTGAAGATGGAAGACTGCTACACAAGAAAAATACGTTTACCGACTTTGTTGACTGTGCGCAGTTCCTGGTCAATGAAAAATATACTTCGAAGGAGAAATTATTTGCTAATGGCGGCAGTGCAGGTGGAATGCTTATGGGCGCCGTCATTAACCTACGGCCCGATCTTTTTACAGGAGTGCTCGCTGAAGTGCCCTGGATGGATGTAATAACGGACATGTTTAATCCTGATCTTCCATTAACAACCCTGGAGTACGATCAATGGGGTGACCCGAATAAAAAAGAATATTATGACTATATGCTGTCCTGGTCTCCCTACGATAATGTCAAAAAAACAAATTACCCGGCCATATTCTCTACCGGGGGATTGAACGACACACAAGTACCTTATTATTCGCCCGCCAAGTGGGTGGCGAAGGTGCGGGAGAACAATACAGGAAATAATGTAATTCTGTTCAAATGCAATATGGGCGCGGGTCACAGCGGTGAGTCGGGAAGATTTGAAGCACAGAAACTAACAGCAATGAAGTACGCTTTCATGCTCGATCTGCTCGACAAAAAAGGTTAGCAAACAAGTAACGGGTCCATCGATTTCAGATGTTACTTAGTAAATTTACTCTCTACACATAAAATAAATTGATTATTTTTCGCGACCGACCCTATCAAAAAAACGGGCAAATGGAGTATTTCTCACACAGAATACATCAGGCACAACTACTTGAAGTCGCCAAGCAGAAGGTCGTCCACTTCCTGAATAGGGTTTGGAATATCGGCTACAGCATTACTCTTGATGACTATGAAAAACGGAAGCTCGGGATATTTAACCAGTTGAATTTTTTTCAAATCGTCACTGGCATTCTTGTTCCGATCATTGCATTTCTTACCAGTAAAAAATTTCCCCTCCATGATTGGTATATCGCAATACTTCCCTCGTGTATCAGCATGATTGTTTTATTCCTTAACTACTTAAACAAGTATCACGCAGCGTTGCTTTGTTATTTTATATTTTATCCTGTATTTACTTGTTTTATTTATATAAGTGGCCTGAATCTCGGCATTGAACTCTCTTTTGTTCTTTATGGAATCCTGGCCGTGTTCTTTTTGCAGGATCTTGGATATATGCTTTTCGTTATAAGTTTTTCGATGGTAGGCTATTTCATGCTTTCTGTTACCTGGAAGGATTACAGGTACCAACTTGAAATATATAATTATACCTGCTATTTGATCAACCATGCTTTGTCGCTCGTATATATTTTTTACGGATTATACCTCGTCAAACAGGAAAGTACCGGTTACCAATTCAAGATTTTGCTTAAAAACCGGGAATTGTATAAAAAGAATCTCGAAATAGAGGACCAGAAAAAAGAGATCGTCGATAAGGCACAGTTGCTGGAACAACAAGCGTCTGCTCTTGATGAACACAATAAAGTAAAGGATAAATTATTTTCAATCATCTCGCACGATCTTAAATCGCCGATGTACGCTTTGCAAAATGTTTTTTCCAATGCGCAAAAATTTGATTTGCCGGCCGAAGAGATAAAAGAGATGTTGCCAGACGTGGTTAACGATCTGAATTATACAACTGCATTAATGGAAAATTTGTTGCAGTGGGCTAAATGGCAAATGCAGTCAAATTCGATCCATCCCGAGACCATCGACGTAAACAGGTTGGTAAATGAAACCGTTCAGCTTTTGCATTTACAGGCTGAAACAAAAAAAATAAAGATCAAGACAAAGGCAGACCTCTTCGTTTCTGCCTGGGCTGATAGAAACATGATCGGTCTTGTTTTGCGTAACCTGCTTTCAAATGCTGTTAAATTCACTCCTGAGCGTGGACACATTGTAATAGGGATAAACGAATCACCTTCCTGCGTTGAGGTCTACGTGCAGGATTCAGGAAAGGGTATGAGCAAAGAAGATATCTCGAAAATTTACAACGGAGGATTTTATACTACCAATGGGACCAATGACGAAAGAGGTACAGGACTAGGTTTGATGTTATGCAAGGAGTTTCTTGAAAAGAACGATGGGCATCTCATCATCGAAAGCGAACCGGGAACGGGAAGCACTTTTTCTTTCACTTTGCCGCTGGCAAAATAAAACAGGCAGAATTACTCTGCCTGCAATTAACTAAATAAATCAAAGCTTCGTCACTGTTTATTCTTATCGTCTTTTTCAGGTTTTTTCTCCTTTAATTCTCCATTGTCTTTTACCTTATATTTTTTTACGTGCTCTGCATTTTCTTTCCACACATCCTTACCATTATAATACACAGTGTAACGCGGAGCCTTCTCTAAAGTAATGGTCGTCGGGAGTGTTTTTACTTCCACCCATGCGCTTGTGGCTTCATCGTAGTACCAATAATCGCTCCCTACAACATTATAGTAAACGTTTGATGAGGGATAATAATAGAATGTAACCTTTTGCGTGGCCTGTGCTGAAATTTTCGACGCGCCTGCTATTGCAAATAGAAACACTAATCCCAAAATGATCTTTTTCATAACAAAGGATTTTGTTTTTTAATGAAATACTTTATTACTCCATCGAATAATATGCCATTAACCAATTTGTATGAATGTTTATTATTCTATATAAACAAACCTCATTTTGAAAAAAATATGCGTGAGCAGTGGTAATGATGTTTGGTTATTCCAGAAAGAGAACTTCAAAATGGGGTGATCACTTCACCCACAAGAAATACACTGCCACAAACAAGAATCATATCCTTCCTGGATGCTTTTGCGAGAGCGGCTTTGATGGCCTCGTTTACGCCGGGATAGATCTCCCCTCTCAATCCGGCGGCTGTTGCTTTTTCTTTTAAGATCCGCGCATCCAGAGCACGGGGAATATCTGCCTGCGTAAAATAGTAATCCGCCAGCTTCGGGAACAGGGCCAAAATTGTTTCCACTTCTTTATCCTTTACAACTCCAAGCACAATGTGAAGATGATCATGATCGGTCACTTCAACCTGCTCCATCAGCATTTTTATTCCATCTTGATTATGCGCCACGTCAAGAATAATTAAAGGTTGTTGGTGAATAACGTCCCATCTGCCATGAAGACCCGTAATTTTCTTTGCATTCTGTAGTCCTGTTCTTATATGTCTTTCCTCAATGTCCCAGCCCTTCTGCTGCAATTGGACACAAGTTTCTAATACAGTTATAAGGTTTTTTGTCTGATAAATACCGGGCAGATCTAAGTGATACAGCTGGTGATCGGTCCTATTTTGTTGCGCTACTTCAACAACCAGTTCGTGTTTCTCCCAGTACCAATTGATCGCCTGCCGATTTTCTGGTGCAATCGAAAGAACGGCATTTCTTTCATTTGTGACTTCGTTGAAAACCGTTTCGGTTTCGGGTAAAACTTCACCAACGATCACGGCAACGTTTTGTTTGATGATACCCGCTTTTTCAAAAGCGATCTTTTCAAGACTATCGCCCAATATATTCATATGATCCCAGCCGATATTGGTGATCACGCTTAGCTCGGGTGTAATAATATTTGTACTATCAAATCTCCCTCCCAGGCCGGTTTCAATAACCGCGATGTCCACTTTCTGTTGTGCGAAATATTCAAAGGCCATGGCCACCGTTATCTCAAAAAAACTTGGTTCGATAGCTTCGGAAACGGTCTTTATTCGCTCAGTGAAATCAATAATAAAATCTTCGATTACCATTTCGCCATCTATTTTTATTCTTTCCCGGAAATCCTTAAGGTGTGGTGAAGTATACAACCCTGTTTTATAACCGGCTGTTTGCAAAATAGCTGCCAGCATGTGGCTTACTGAACCTTTTCCATTGGTTCCGGCAATGTGTATGCTTTTGAACTTTTTATATG
>DASYSW010000363.1:0-2475 GCA_036002905.1 Chitinophagaceae bacterium | reverse complement strand
TGTTTTGAAGAACGCTCAAAAGCTTCGCCTGTTGGTGCAGCGAAATATTTCCGATCTCATCAAGAAAAAGTGTGCCACCATTGGCCATTTCAAATCTCCCTATCCGGTCTTCCCTGGCATCCGTGAATGCCCCTTTCTTATGCCCGAACAACTCACTTTCAAACAATGATTCGGTCAAAGCCCCTACGTCAACCTTAATGAATGGCTTATCGGCCCTCATGGATTGCTGATGAATGGCCTTTGCAATCAGATCCTTTCCCGTTCCGTTTTCTCCCAATATTAAAATGTTTGCATCAGTAGGAGCGATCTTCCCGATTTTAAGAAATATCTCTTCCATGACTTCAGACTCACCGATCAACTCTTTCCCGATCACGGAATCACCATTCTGGTGAATGACGGGCATTGCCTTGTTTTCTTTTTTCCTGAGTGCTTCCTTTATAATGCCAAGCAGTTTCTCATTGTGCCAGGGCTTGATCACGAAATCTGTTGCTCCTTCTTTCAATGATCGAACCGCGAGATCGATGTCTCCATAAGCTGTGATCATGATAACAGACACGTCGGATTTTATTTTCCTGATCTCTTTCAACCAGAATAATCCTTCATTACCGGTATTGATCGAACTGGTAAAATTCATGTCAAGAAGGATCACGTCATACGCATCCTTCAAAAGCCAGCGTAGATTTTGAGGATTTTTTTCAGTAACCACATTTTTAACCTCAGTCTTCAGCAATAACCTGACTGCGGTTAATACATCCTGGTCATCATCGATCACCAATATAGATGCGTTTTTTAAATTCATCGTCTTTTCAGCAAGTTGAGAATACAAGGCGCAACGGATTTAGATGTTTTCAAAAGCGAAATGGTGTTATCCATTTCGGTTGGCCTTATCTCAATGCTGCAAGTATACCATAAATACAAAGCGGTGGCAACTAAATTTTTAGAAAAAAGGGGGCAAAAAGACTGTATCAAAAGCGGACAGTTATTGTATCATAAACGAACGTCTTCGTAGATTTGGGTAGATTTAAATAACTGGTAATCATTATGGTTTCAGATTGGCATATTCTTCCCATTTTGGATACCAGTTTTGCAAGTTTTTTAGTTCAAGTTCAGGGCCGGTCCCGGAAAATTTTTTTAAACGAGCTACTCCGGCATGGCTCTGAACTTTCTCAGCTAAAACGGGCATCTGGGAACAACAAACAAAAACAATAAATCGCTAATACGTGGATAGAGTTGTCAAGAAAAAAAAATGGAACAGGAAAAGGATCTTAACCGTTTCGGGGATTGCTGCATTAGTCCTTTTGATCGTACTCAGTTATTTATATACTTCCGGTAAAAGTAAATTGAACGTAGACCTTGAGCGTATCACCGTCAGTGAAGTAACAAAAGGACCTTTCCAGGAAACAATTCCTGTAAACGGAGTGGTGCTGCCTCTTACCAGTATTTACCTTGATGCCGTCGAAGGTGGTAGGGTTGAAGAAAAATACGTGGACGACGGAACAACGATGAAAAAGGGTCAACCGATATTGCGGTTGTCCAATACTGACCTGCAGCTTGGGCTGGTAACCCAACAGACAAACGTGTACAACCTTCTTACCCAGATGCAGATCTCCAAGAATGCCGCTGAACAAAACACGGTGACCAAGCTTAACCAGATGACCGATGTCGAAAGCCAGTTAAAAGAAGCAGAACGGATATACCTTCTCGATAAAGGTCTTTACGAGCAAAAAGCGATCGGTTTACAGGAATTCAAAAAGTCAGAAAATGACTATCATTATTACCTGCAAAAGAAAAAGCTCACCGAACAGCTTCTTAGCCAGGATTCTCTTTCGAATGCACAACAGGTTTCACAGGCAAAACAGTCCTATGAAGGGTCGCAAAATGCGCTGAATGTGATGCGCCAAAAAGTAGGTGACCTGATCGTCAGGGCGCCGGTTGATGGCCAACTGACCTCCCTGGATGCGGAAATTGGTCAATCAAAAAATAAGGGTGAACGCCTTGGACAAATAGACGTGCTGAGTGGATTTAAGGTAAGAGCCGATATTGATGAACATTATCTTTCAAGAATTATAACAGGTTTGTTTGGCACATTCACTTTTGCCAACAAAGATTACAAACTGGAAATTAAAAAAGTGTACAGCCAGATTACAAATGGCCGCTTCCAGGTAGATATGGAATTTGTGGGTGATGTGCCGCAGGGAATTCGCCGCGGTCAGACCCTCCAGATACGGCTTGCCTTCAGTGATGAAGTCGAGGCCGTGCAGGTGGCAAAGGGTGGCTTTTACCAACAAACTGGAGGTAACTGGATCTTTAAAGTCAGCGACGATGGAAGAAAAGCTTATAAAGTTGACATCCAGCTTGGCCGTCAAAATCCTGATTTCTATGAAGTACTTAGCGGTTTAAAACCCGGTGATAAAGTGGTTACATCCAGCTATGAAAACTACGGAGATATGCAGGAATTAGTATTGAAGAAGTAAA
>DASYSW010000362.1:0-3277 GCA_036002905.1 Chitinophagaceae bacterium | reverse complement strand
AATATAAACTTGCAAATAGAAATATATACCGTAAGGGATAAATGATCTTTCGCCAGTTCAAAAAAGTGGGCACCAAACAAAACAATGCAAGCAAAGCTATGATGCCATTCGGTGGTAGCCTTAGTAAAAGACCTGGCGTTTGAGGAAAAAAAGAATACGGGTAATCAAATAACATTCTTCCTACGTTGCTAACGCAATTTTGAATGTATTTGGCGGGGTGTGATTTGATGTTTCTAATTGTAAATCTTTTGTAGGCATCGTCCCGCTCAACTCCATAATATTTATTGATCTCCATGTAGTCTGCCCAGTGATGCTGCTCCAGTGAATCAATGCCACCGGGTACAAAGAACTTCAAGTCCTCGTGCACCTGGGTGGATGAATCGCCCCCTGTACGGATATCCGAATACCAATTCCCATATTCATTCTGATAGGGAGAACTCAACCAGTATAAATTATTTCCACCTACCGACGTCCAGTAAAATGTTCTACCGGTTAAGCTATACGTATAGATCAGCCAGGGTGATGTTGTTGCAAACGCTATTAAAATAATAACCAGACCCTTTTTATAATTTAAATTTCTGTTTAAGATCCACAGCAAAAGTGTCCCAATCAGCATACATAATAAAACATAGCCGAATATCACTTTCGTTAAGGCAATGTATCCCATCACAAGTCCGGACAACACGACATACTTTCTCGTTTTTTCGGAATTAAATGCCCGCATTAAAAGATAAGCGAGGAGGGATATCAGGAAGAGAGCAAATATTTCGGTGTATATTATGCTCATTACCCTAAATGTGATATAATAGCATCCTAAAAACAACGAAAAGATTAGCGCCTTTCTGAAAGAAACGACCTGTATTAAAGATTTGAACAAAAAAACAACGGCCAGGTATTGAAAGAGCGCATTTATTAATTTCATCGATAGCAGAGGCAAGTGCAATAGTCGGAACGGCACCAGTAGAATGGGATAACCCGGACCATTAGGTATGTCAACATACGGGGCCGGAGGCGAATAGAATCCATGAAGCATGTTATCGGCGAAGTAAACGTACCGAAATTCATCTCCCGTGAGAACATTCACCTGCAAGATCAAAATCACTATGACATACAACAACAGAAATGGACTGAACAATAAATAAGGATTCCGCGGCAATTTAATATTCCTCATAGAGAGTTTTTAAAATCGGTATATTTATAGTTTAATTCCCTCTCCCGGTCCCATTTTTAGAGAATTGTACCGAGGTGAAAAACTTCCTCAAAATAGCGTTTATTCCGAAGGGACAAAAATTTGCCTGATGAGTTCTTCTAACGTTAGTTCGCACGACACATTTTCAAATTTGTGAAGAGACTCATTGGGATGGCGACCAAACCCGCACGTTAGCTGCGGACTCAAAGTTTTAAAGTTTCCTCATGCAAGATTTTCCGGTTCATCTGTATCTTACGACTGTTTCGAGGCCGGATAAAATTTGTCAATGTAAAATCATATTTATTTGCGGGAATACTGGGTTTTATACTCGATATTTGGCAATACGCTAGTGCAACATGGTAATAATTGGAATTCATAAGGGTCACGATTCATCGGCTGCCATTGTGAAAAATGGTGAAATAATTGCTGATGTCCAGGAGGAAAGATTCTCAAGGATAAAACATTCAGGCAACGCACCTTTAAAAGCAATTGAATTTTGCTTAAAAAAAGCGGGACTTGATGATATTAATCAGGTTGATTATGTCAGTTATCCATGGGAGAACACCCCGGGAGACGTAAATGCAATTTTTGGGTTAAATGGAACACAAGCCAAAAAGATAAAATTTGCGAAGCAATTGGCGAAATCCATTTTAAGAATCGCACCTGATACTAACGGTCTTAAATTGCCGGTATATTATCCCAACTACAAATTAACTGACAAGACAAAATTCGTAACCAATAATCATCATTTAGCGCACGCAGCAAGTGCATATTTTACAAGAAAAAGTACTGACAAATGCCTGATATTTACATTGGATGGCTCGGGGGATAATATCTGTACTGCAATCTGGATCGGCGAGGGAAATAATATAAAACTTTTAAAGAGTTATTCCCGGGAAGCTGCTATTGGTTGGGCTTATAGCGTTGTAACGGAAGGTCTGCATTGGATACATGGCGACGGAGAAGGAAAGACGATGGGTCTCGCCCCGTACGGTGATGCCTCCAAATGCAGAAATGTGTTAGACAAGTATTTTCCTGTGTTCGAGGAGGACAAATTAGTTAAGCCGTCACAACTGGGTAAAGATTATTATTGGAGTGAAAGTGGTTCCACTCAATTTCATTTTGACGAAGCGAAGGAAGTCGAAACACTTATTCTCAAATACGGAAGAGAAGATATTGCCGCTGAAGCACAGCGAAAATTGGAAGAAGCAGTAATGAATTTAGTCTTTGGGTGGGCAAAAAAAACGGGGATAAAAAAAGTCGCATTTTCCGGGGGCGTTATGCTGAATGTAAAATTAAATCAGCGAATCTGGAACAACCGCGGAAGTCTTATTGAAGAACAACATGTATATCCCAATCCGGGTGATTCGGGTTTGGCGGTTGGAGCAGCTCTCCTGGAATACTACAAGCATCACGAGTTTAAGGGCTGTGACTTTAATAACCTGTATTTGGGTCCCGAGTACACCAATGAGGAAATAGAGTCTATCCTGAAAATACGAAAATGTAAATATGAGTTTCTTGAAAACCCTGCAAGAAAAGCCGCCGAATTATTAGCACAAAATAAGATTGTTGCCTGGTTCCAGGGGAGAATGGAAAGCGGCCCGCGGGCTCTTGGAAACAGGTCTATACTAATGAGCCCTTTAAAGTCAGAGAACAAAGATATTATCAATGCATCAGTAAAATTCCGGGAAGCGTTCAGGCCATTCTGTCCGTCCTTACTTTTTGAAAGCCGGGAGGATTACCTTGTCGATTCCAGAGACGAATTCTTCATGATCACATCGTTTGATATAAAAAATGAGAAAAGACATCTTATACCCGCGGTTGTCCATGTTGATGGAACCGTAAGACCGCAAATGGTGCAAAAAGAAACGAATCCGTTGTTTTGGGAACTTATCAATGAGTTTGGAAAGTTAACCGGAGAAAGTATAATATTAAATTCTTCATTTAACGTGATGGGAGAACCCATAATTAATAACCCAAAAGAAGCGATAAGATGCTTCTTTGACTCCGGAATAGACGCATTGTTTATTGGAAATTTCTATCTCAAAAAGCAGAGCTGAATGCCTGCCCCTCTTCAAAGCAAGACTG
>DASYSW010000361.1:0-5759 GCA_036002905.1 Chitinophagaceae bacterium | reverse complement strand
GCCCGGCAAACCCAAAGCCTGTTTACACCAATTGCTTAACCTGAACTGATCAGTGTGCTCGATGATCCTTCCCTCTTTGAAACGCATATGTGCCCTGATATTATTAATCACCTTCCGCCCTGTTTTCGTGAATGTATAGCTGGCTCTCCAATCACAGGTTCCGTATTCCTCATCGGCACGTACATTATTGAATTCAATCAAAAGGTCAGCACCCCGTTTGCACAGCATTTCCCACATCAGTTTTACTTCATCGTCAACCAGGTCTTCGAATACCGGGTCATAAAATATTACCCTATCAGCATAGCAGTCTTGCATGCCTTTATAATCTCTTTTTTGAAAAGAGGAATAAAATCTCGTCATAACCTCTTCGTTTGTGTTCATGTATTCAAAACTAAGGATTAGATCGTAATAGTGTGGGTTGTACTGAAAGAATTAGGATCACAATATTTTAATTGAAACAACCAACTGAATAATTCTAATTTTGCTCATCATGAAGCGACCAGTACCCATCTCGACCACAAAAATTTCTTCCCTGCAACCAATCGGTGAAATTTTGTTAAACCTGATCATAGTCCGAAAACTGTCAAAATAGGGTTATGCCTGCATGCTTTACCGGCTTCACGTCATGGAATACTGTCAAACTGCCAAGTAAAGTTTTAAGCACTCTTTTTGATGTTCAAACATTCATCTTTAAAAGGAAACAATTATTATGAGAATCGAGATCATTTCGGGAAGCCCAAGACCAAATAGTGTAACCCACAGGGTAGCTTTGCACCTGCAAAAGCACTTACAGGAGAAAACAGAGCACCAGGTTGACATCATCCATCTCAAAGATTGGAACTTGCCGGCGGTGCAGACTGTGTTTGTTTCAGTGGATTATACGCCAGAAGAATTTAAACCTCTTGCAAAGAGGATGTTTGCTGCAGACGCGTTCATCCTTGTATCACCCGAATACAATGGCAGTTATTCTCCAGCCATGAAAAACCTGGTCGACCATTTTCCTAAGCAACATCACAAACCCTTTGGAATTGTAACAGCTTCACCAGGGCCATTGGGTGGCATCCGTGCTTCACAGCAGATGCAACTATTGATCAATGCTTTGTTTGGTATTGCGTCCCCCTATATGCTGATTGTCGGCGGAGTAGACAAGAAATTTGATGTAGAAGGGAACCTGGTAGACCAGAGTTTCCATAACACCGTTCACAATTTTATTGCGGAATATCTATGGCTCGCGGAAAGCTTAGTAAAGAAACGAATCGCGGCGTAGTGATGAATAATGAGTAATGAATAATCAGTGATGAGTGATGAGTAATGATCATTAGTTGCTGATTACTGATTATGGATGACACATCGCTCATCATTTTAAAAATTATTGGAGAATTTTATGAAAAATAAAAAAACAATTGAGACTATCATTGCCCCTCCTCCCCCGCATATGGTGGGAGACGGATTCAGGGTGCATAATTTTTTCCCGAACAGCAGGGCGATCGACAAGAAAAGGATGAGCCCATTCTTTTTACTTGATTATAATTCAAAAGTTGAATTTACTCCAAGCGAAATCCCGCGCGGCGTAAGCGTACACCCACACCGGGGTTTTGAAACGGTAACGATCGCCTATCATGGCGAGGTTGCCCACCATGATAGTGCCGGCAACAGTGGTGTGATCGGTGAAGGTGACGTTCAATGGATGACGGCCGCATCTGGTTTGTTGCACAAAGAGTATCATGAAAAGGAATTTAGCAGGAAAGGTGGTTTGTTTCAAATGGTGCAGTTATGGGTGAATCTTCCCGCAAGATATAAAATGACTCCGCCGAAATACCAGGAGATCATTCATGAAAAGATGGGGATTTATCAATTACCTAATGACAAGGGTGCGATAGAAGTGATTGCAGGGGATTACCTGGGAGTGAAAGGACCTGCTGCCACGTTTACGCCGATGTATGTGTACAATGCAAGGCTAAAGAAAGGTGCCGAAGCGGAATTAAATTTGCCGTCAAACTTTAATACAGGCATTTTAGTGGTCGAGGGGAGCGCAACCATCAACGATAAACCCGTGTCAACCGACCATTTTGTTCTATTTAAAAATGATGGTGAAACCATCGACATTAAAACCGGCGAAGGTGCAGTGCTCCTCGTCTTATCCGGAGAACCCATCAACGAACCTATCGTACAATATGGCCCGTTTTTAATGAATACCTGGCAGGAACTAGAACAGGCAATCGACGATGTTAATGCCGGCAAGTTCGGTGTATTGGAAGATTAATTCTTCGCAGAACCTTTTAATCTGGGAAACTATCTCTTTTCGGGATAGTTTTCTTTTTTATGTGCAGATAGAATAAATTCGGCACTCAAAACAAAGCACATGAAGAAAATTATTCCATTACTTTCCCTACTCTATTTTTCCTTAACGTCGATCTCACAAATCAACCTGGTAGCTATCGGTTCACAGGACAGCGCATGGATCCGCGATAACTACACAAAGAAAGAAGTTTATATTACAATGCGCGACGGCGTAAAACTGTTTACTGCCATTTATAGTCCAAAAGATATTACAGAAAAGCATCCAATTCTAATGACCCGTACGCCCTATTCCTGTTCTCCCTATGGTGAACAAAACTTTACCTCGAGCCTGTGGACAAGACACTGGAGATATTATGCGAGGGAAAATTATATCATCGTGGTCCAGGATGTAAGGGGGCGTTTTATGAGCGAGGGTGAATTTGTTGATATTCGCCCATTCAATCCGGACAAGAAGACAAACAATGATATTGATGAGGCCAGTGACACGTATGATAGCATTGACTGGCTCATAAAAAATATTTCAAACAATAATGGAAATGTCGGTGTGTTTGGAATTTCTTACCCGGGGTTTTATTCAACAATGGCCGCATTAAGTGGTCATCCCGCACTAAAAGCAGTCAGCCCACAGGCACCGGTGACGGACTGGTTTAAAGGTGACGATTTTCATCACAACGGTGTTTTGTTCATCATGGATGCATTTACGTTTTATGCCGGAGGGTTTGGTTATCCGCGGCCGATGCCCACAACGAAAGGATCTGGCTCGTCACTGAAGTTGCCCACCAACGATAATTATCAAACCTATTTGCAAACAGGCGCGTTAAAAAATTTTATGGCTTTGACAGGCGATAGTGTAAAATTCTGGAAAGACCTGTATGCACATCCCAATCGCGACACCTGGTGGGAAGCACGGAACCCAAGAAATTTTGTGGGTGACATAAAACCGGCAATGCTCGTGGTAGGTGGCTTGTTTGATGCGGAAGATTGTTTTGGCGCATGGAATTTGTACAAGGCCATCGAAACAAAAAACACCTCTTCTCATTTCAATAAATTGGTAATGGGGCCGTGGTTTCATGGTCAATGGTCAACAAGCGACGGAACGCACCTGGGGAACGTGCAATTTGGTTCCAATACTTCATTTTGGTATCAGAACAATATCGAAATTCCTTTCTTCAATTATTATTTGAAAGGCAAAGGCGATATTTCGCAGATCAGTGAAGCGAATATATTCCTTAGCGGCGCCAACGAATGGAAACATTTTTCACAATGGCCGCCGGCAGAAAGTGAGAGTAAGTCGATTTATCTGCAGGAAAATGGAAAGCTTTCATGGAATCGATCATCAGCAAAAAATAATTACGATGAATATATAAGTGATCCTTCTCACCCTGTTCCATATACGGAAGACGTTCATTTTGACAGGACGAGAGAATATATGACCGACGACCAGCGCTTCGCTTCCCGAAGGACGGATGTCTTGACGTACGAGACCGATATTTTAAATGAAGATCTTACATTGGCAGGGGTCGTGACCGCGGATTTGAAAGTAAGTATCAGTAGCACCGACGCTGATTTTGTTGTCAAGCTGATCGATGTCTTCCCGGATGATTTTAAATACTCAGACCCTTCAAATTCCTCCTCGTTGGCGAGGCCGGGAGGGGCTTTCTATCCAATGGGCGGATACCAGATGCTGGTGCGTGGTGAGATCATGAGAGGTAAATTCAGAAATAGTTTTTCAAATCCCGAACCCTTTAAACCCAATAGGGTCGAAGGAGTGAAATTTGATTTACCGGATGTTGCTCATACATTTAAAAAAGGTCATCGCCTCATGATTCAAGTCCAAAGCAGCTGGTTTCCCTTAGGCGATCGCAACCCGCAGAAATTTCTGAATATCTATGAGGCCAATGACAGCGATTTTCAGAAGGCAACGATCCGCATTTATCATGATGGGTCAAACAGTAGTAATATTGTCCTGCCTGTCTTAAAAAAATAAAATGAAAACATTTTTCGGTCACATTTTTTTATTCCTGGCTCTTTCTGTTGCCGGCCAGGGTAACGACGATGCGGCGTATATCAGGAACAATTATTCAAAGACGGAAGCGACTATAGCTATGCGCGATGGAGTCAAGCTCTATACTGTAATCTACAGCCCAAAAGACACTTCAGCGACTTATCCCATCCTGATGGAAAGAACACCTTATTCATGTAGCCCTTATGGAGAAAATAATTTTCCAAAATACCTGGGGCCTAACAGTGATCTGATGAGAGGAAAATACATTTTCGTTTACCAGGATGTACGCGGACGTTATAAAAGTGAAGGTGATTTCAAAGAAATGACACCTGCTATCGATGACAAAAAATCGAATACAGATATAGATGAAAGCAGCGACACGTATGATACCATTGAATGGCTTTTAAAACATACAAAGAACAATGGTCGTGCGGGGATCTATGGAATTTCGTATCCGGGGTTTTATGCTTCGGCCTCATTGCCCGATGCCCATCCTGCCATCAAAGCAGTTTCTCCGCAGGCGCCCGTAACCGATGAGTTTATTGGCGACGATTGTAATCACAATGGAGCTTTCTTCCTTCTTGACAATTTTGACTTTTACAATTATTTCGACGGAGAGAGAAATGCAGCCGGTGATGATTACAAACCTGTATTTGATGAGCCAGAGCCTGATCCTGACGCTGACGCAGGTCCTCGGGATCTGTACAAGTTCTTTTTGAACATGGGTCCGTTAAAAAACGCAAACGGACCAAAATATTTTAATGGCACCGGAATCTGGGGTCAAACATTGCAGCATGACACTTATGATAGCTTCTGGCAGGCAAGAAATATCCGGCCGCATTTAAAAAACATCAAGCCGGCTGTATTGGTAGTAGGTGGTTGGTTTGATGCAGAAGACATGTTTGGCGCACTTCGAACCTATGAGGCCATTGAAAAACAAACTCCGGGTAACAACAACCGCATCATCATGGGGCCGTGGACGCACGGAGCATGGGCTGCCTCTACCTGGACAAAGTTTGGTAGTTACAATTTTGGGACAAACCTGAATCAATACTACAAAGAGACCGAAACAAAGTTTTTCAATTTTTATTTGAAAGACGAAGGCAGTTTCGATCTTCCCGAAGCAGCCGTTTATGAAACAGGAACAAATCAATGGAAACAATATACAAGCTGGCCACCCGCTAACACAACATACTCCGCATTTTATTTCGGAACTCATTCGACTCTTTCTACAAACAAGCCAACAGAACAAAATGGCGCTACACAATACATAAGCGACCCCAGGAAACCATTGCCCTACACAAATGGTGTTTACAAACAAAGGAATAATGAATATCTCGTAGAGGACCAGCGATTCGCAGAAAAACTCTCCGGTGTTGTCAGTTTCAAATCGAACGTACTGACTGAAGACGTCATTGTTACGGGAAGGATCAAAGCAAATTTATTTGTTGCT
>DASYSW010000360.1:0-11989 GCA_036002905.1 Chitinophagaceae bacterium | reverse complement strand
CGTAGTTGTTATGATTGCTCCACAATTCAAGTTGTGCCAGCACCTGGTTGGTGAATGAATTGCTCATCACGAATGACGGATGCCCTGTGGCACAACCAAGATTCACCAAGCGACCTTCAGCAAGTAAAATAATTTCTTTGCCATCAATATTGTAAAGATCGACCTGCGGTTTGATAGTGTCTTTTGTGTTGCCATAGTTATTATTCAACCAGGCCACATCGATTTCAATATCAAAGTGGCCGATATTGCAAACAATAGCTTTGTCCTTCATGCTACGGAAATGTTTTTCCGTGATCAGGTCACGGCAGCCGGAAGCTGTCACAATGATATCGGCTTCTTTCACCGCATCAGCCATCTTCATGACTTTGTATCCATCCATCGCAGCCTGCAAGGCACAGATAGGATCGATCTCAGTAACGATCACACGGCAACCAGCACCCCGCAATGAAGCAGCAGAACCTTTGCCGACATCACCATAACCGCCCACCAGAGCTACTTTACCTGCCATCATCACATCAGTTGCACGGCGGATGGCGTCTACAAGGCTCTCTTTACAACCGTACTTATTGTCAAACTTACTTTTGGTAACAGAGTCATTCACGTTGATACAGGGCAACGCCAATGTCCCCTTTGTCATTCTTTCATACAAACGATGCACGCCTGTTGTTGTTTCCTCAGAAATACCCCTGATGTGCTGCACCAATTCAGGATACTTATCAAGCACCATGTTGGTAAGATCCCCACCATCGTCAAGGATCATATTCAATGGGCGATCGGCACCGCCAAAGAATAAAGTTTGCTCAATACACCAATCTGCCTCTTCGAGCGTCTCCCCTTTCCAGGCAAATACACCGATACCGGCAGCAGCAATAGCAGCGGCCGCATGATCCTGCGTAGAAAAAATGTTACATGAGCTCCATTTAACTTCAGCGCCCAGTTCAATTAAAGTTTCAATAAGCACAGCGGTTTGAATGGTCATGTGTAAACAACCCGCAATGCGTGCACCTTTCAAGGGTTTGTTTGGGCCATATTCCTTACGAATGGCCATCAAGCCTGGCATTTCTGCTTCGGCTAAGCGAATCTCTTTGCGCCCCCAGTCTGCGAGGGAAAGGTCGTTCACCTTATAAGGTAGCTTGAAGTCAATGGCGGGTGATGTTGTTGCTGACATTTCTAATAGTTTAAATTTTAAAATTTTTCTTTGTGTTCTTTGTGAACCCTCCGTGCCCTTTGTGTCCCAAAAACCCCAACACTGATAAGAATGGGTCGCGAAGTACACCAAGAATTACCAAGGACACAAAGGTAGCGTTCTTAGGTAAAACGGCTATCAAATTTGAATAATTAAGAATAAAACCACTAATATTACGTTTATTCTAGAATATTATTCTATCCGGCTATGGCAAAAGAAATAAAAAAAGAGGAATCCTCTACACCAGTAAACCTGGACCAGAAAGACCTTGCTATCTTACGATTACTCCAGCAAAATGCAAGGATAACGGTAAAAGAAATTTCCGACAAGGTCCATTTAAGCACAACTCCTGTTTACGAACGTATAAAATGGATGGAAGAAACCGGTGTAATAAAACAATATGCCACGCTGGTAGATCATTCAAAAGTGAAGAAAGGGTTAATGGTGATCTGTTATGTTTCGTTGAAACAACACAACAAGACCGCCGGAACCAGGTTTATTAAAGCGATCAATGAAATGAATGAAGTAGTAGAATGTTATAATATTTCGGGTGAGTTTGATTTCATGCTAAAGGTTGTCGAGGAGAATATGGATAGTTATTACGATTTTCACGTGAATCGGTTGAGTGAAATTGAAAATATCGGGAATGTACAGAGCACATTTGTCATGGGTGTAGTGAAGCAGACTCATGTAATGGTATAATAGCCCAGTTAACCACGGAGGCACGGAGGGCACGAAGTTTCACAGAGATTCTTTGTGTTCTCCATTAACTCCGTGACTCCGTGGTTTTATTCTAGCTAACTTTGAAAAAACTCTCGACGATGTACGCTTACGATACGGTAACGGCTGCGGTGAATGGATTAAAACAAAGAGGGTATACAAAAGACTTTAACCTCGAGGAAAATTGCATTATTTGTCATGAGGACAAGTACCACCCCGAAGATTTTGAGATCGTCGAAGTTTATCGTTATGAGGGAAATTCTGATCCGGCCGATGAAGCGGTCGTGTATGCCATTGAAGGTAGAGACGGGGAAAAAGGAGTTTTAGTGAGCGGTTATGGAATTTCTGCAGACGAAATGAGCGATGAAATGGCAAAGAAACTAAGTATCAGTTATAAATGATACGTCATAGGTTCTACGTAATACTTAAAACTTACAACCTACAACCTACAACGCTTTTTCCATCACATAATCAGTCATAAAAAAGCCCTCCCCAATATCGAAATCCTTTTCTTCAATAATTACAAATCCCATTTTTTCATAGAAATTTCTTGCTTTGTTCTCGCGATGTACCTGGAGTTGCAGTGCCGTGGCTCCTCTTTTCCTTATATCACCGATGACATACTCCAGAAGGAACCTGCCCGTTCCTTTTCCCTGCTGCGAAGGCAGAACATAAATTTTATCCAGCTTATAAATATCGTGCCCCTTATGAAGATAAGCCGCGTAACCAACCGGTTCATTTTTTTCATAGACAAGAATAAACTGGCTCCCGTCTTCAATCTGTTTCTGCAATGAGACCACGCTGTACATATATTCCAGCATGTAATCAATTTTATCCTGCGATAAAATCGACGCATAGGTTTGCGGCCAAACCTTGCACACCAATTCACGAATAAGTGGAATGTCGTCAGCAGTTGCTTTGCGAATCGTATACAAACCTCTAAATTAAAAATGACTTAAATGACTCACTGAATTATTGATTCTACAACTCCCTCACCCAAATGTTCCGGTAGCTGATAGGTTCGCTTGGATCGCCGTGTGCCTGTAGTTTGATCGGTGACGCTCCATGCTTCTTATATTCCGGTGTTCCGATATACTTGGTCACTCCTTTGACTTCAAAATTATTTTGTACCAGCACACCGTTGTGAAGAGCGGTAACCCTTGCAGGTGATTTCAATGTACCGTCATCATTAAAACGCGGGGCGGTCCAGATGATATCATAGGTTTGCCATTCACCGGGTTTCTTACATGCATTGGCTAAAGGAATAGATTGTTTGTAAATACTCGCCGTTTGTCCATTTACATAGGTTGTATTATTATAACAATCCAACACCTGGATCTCATATCCATCGTCGCCGGCACCTGTGGACGCTAAGAAAATACCACTATTGCCCCTAGCCTGTCCGGAACCTGTAATGTTCGATGGAATTCTCCATTCAATGTGCAGCTGGTAATCTGTAAATGCCTTTTTAGTCTGGATGTTTCCCTTTGACTTGTTAACTGTAATAACGCCATCAGCCACGGTCCACTCTGCAGGACTCTTTGGATCCTTTACCGAAACCCATTCGTCTAAGTTTTTGCCATCAAAAAGAATGATGGCGTCTGAAGGTGCATCACTATTGGTCGCTCCCGGTGTTACTATTTTGGGAACAGGTGTCCATACCTCTGTCAATTTTGGGTCGCCAGCCTGGGCATTCACACCAAGGGATAAAATAACAATCACTGACAGCAGGCAAAGTGTTCTTTTCATGTGGTAGTATTTAATTTAATATCGAATAATGGAAAATTTATAGAATTGTTGTAAAGATAAATCTTGTGTGGTTACATTAGTCACGGACGCTCTTGGCGGACCTTCCCAGCACCAGGTGATCAGTTTATCCAATTGCTCTTTTGAACCCGTAGCAATGATCTCAACGCTATCATCACTGCAATTCTTTACTGTTCCTTTTATGCCGAGCTCAGTCGCTTTCTCCTGCGTGCTTTGCCTGAAGAAAACTCCTTGCACGTCTCCCTCAACTTTGATCTTTATCGTTTGCATCAGACAAATTTAGTGAATGGTCCAGGTCAATAGTCATTGGGTAATTACGTCATTTCGAAACGCATGTCGTTATAATGACTGTTGACTTTAATGACTAAATGACGATAGAAAAAAGCCCCGGCTTGCGGAGCTTATAAATTTATTTATCCTTTTTTCCGAACAGTTTTTGGAAGAACCCTTTCTTCTTTTTCTGCTTATCATTTTTGTCCATGTCGCCTATCTTCGGTGCTACCGTCGTGGTATCCTTCTTTGCTTTTTTGCTTTCATCGATCACTGGTTGCGACTCTGCAGGAATATATTCTTTATTAGGCATATCGATAAAATCGTTTGAATGCCCAACACCTTCGTCTTCGCCCTGAGCACCCGGTGGTAAGGTGTCGATCATTTCCATGATGTCAGCACTATTGATCTCATTCTGCATTTCAGCTGGTATGGAGAATTTCGCATCTTTATCAACACCGAGGCTTTTATCAGCCAAAACTTTTTTGAAGAAATATTCCCAGATAGGTCTCGCTGCTTCGCCACCATAGCCCAAATTATTTTCCAAACGAATGAACTGGTCGTCACAACCGATCCACACACCACCCAACAATTGTGGAGTGTAACCCATAAACCAACCATCCGTGTTGTCATTGGTAGTTCCAGTTTTACCTCCCATTTCGGCAACTCCTATCCGGCCGCGCAAACCTTTTGCTGTACCGATGTCAACTGTTCCCTGCATCATGCGACACATTCTATAGGCCGTTGCTTCGCTGATCGCTTCTTTCCTGTTATTGCCATTATCAAAACGTTTGATCACGTTTCCGTTCCTGTCTTCAATACGTGAAATAAAATATGGCTTCGTTGAAAATCCATGACCTGCAAAAATCGAATAGCCCCACATCATTTCGTATAAGGAGAGGTTGCATGAACCCAGTGCCAGGGACGGAACAACATCGACCTTTGTCGGGATATTTAATCGATGCAGGAAGTCAGCAAACTGTGCCGGGCCAACTTGTTTCATGATAGATGCACTTGCACAGTTCAATGAAAATGCCAGGGCACCCGCCATCGTTACCTGCGGCATCCCCTTACATTTTTTACCCGCAGGTACCCAGCCACTACCCGGGAAAAATTGTGCTTCATTATCAACAACAGTCTCCGGCGTAAAGCCTCTTTCTTCTATTGCCTGGGTATATAATAATGGTTTGATCGACGAACCCACTTGTCTTTTTGTTTTTAAACCTGCATGATCAAGTTTATATGATTTGAAACCGATTCCCCCGACCCATGCTCTTACTTCACCCGTTGAAGGATCCGTGATCATAAACGCGCATTGCATCATCTGCCTGCAGTATTTAATGGAATCAAGCGGTGTCATCATGGTATCTTTTTCACGATTGCTATTCCAGGCAAATATTTTCATCTGTGTCTTTTTCTTAAAACTTTCCCGGATCTCTTTTTCGCTGATGCCATCGTCGGTCATATTTTGCCAACGGTCGCTTTCCTTCATGTACTTTTCCAAATAATTCTCGTGTCCTTTCCATACTGTTTTCATAAAGCCTTGCGCATTCAATGCTTTTTGCAAACTTGGCATCCATTGCGCCACAGCTTCTTCGGCATAGGTCTGCATTTTTATATTGATTGTCGTGTATATCTTTAATCCATCATCATAAATATTGTAGGTCGTACCATCCGGTTTCTTTACATCCTTCAGAACGTCTGCGAGTTCATTTTTTAATACTTCGCGGAAATAAGGAGCATAGCCATTATTCTCATCCATTTTCTTATAATGGCTCATATCAATAGGAAGCATCTTGTACTTCTGCCCTTCCGCCTCCGTAAGGAAGTTATTCTTTACCATCTGATCGATCACCACGTTCCGCCTGTTGAATGCAGAGAGATAATTTCTTCTTGGATTATACACTGTATTCCCCTTCAACATACCAACGAGCAAAGCGGCCTCAGGAACACTCAGCCGGTCAGGTTCCTTCTGAAAAAACGTTCGCGATGCGTTTCTTATCCCATAAACATTGTCGGGGAAGGGAACTGCATTGAGGTATAAGGCAAGTATCTCCTCTTTTGTGAAATTTCTTTCCAGTTTTACAGCAATGATGTATTCCTTGATCTTTTCGACAACACGCCATGCTTTATTCTTGCTTCCCTGTTCCAACAATGCCTTGGCAAGCTGTTGCGTGATCGTGCTGCCTCCCCCGCCCCTGCCAAGAGTTAATAAAGCTCTCATACTACCCTTCATATCAATTCCTGAGTGATGATAAAACCGGACGTCCTCTGTTGCGATCAGCGCATTGATCACATGTTTTGAGATATCGCTGTAGTTTACATTACTGCGGTTGCCATGCTCACGGTAATACTTTCCCATTAATGTGCCATCCCCGGCATACACTTCAGAGGTTTGAAGCAGTGTAGGATTTTCGAGATCTCTCATCGAAGGCATCGGCCCAAATACACCGACAGCCGCAAGCACTACAACTAAAACTGCGCAGATAGCAATTGCAACAGCAAGTCGCCAGAAAATCCGAACAGAGCGTTTCATATATTAGGTTTAAGGAGTCGTCGTTTGATTGTTATATTGCTCAATTGTTGAATGGTTGATTGATGTTCCCACCTAGCAATTTAACAATCTAACAATTCAACAATCGCAAACAATCCCGAAATTAAAAAATCAACAGATAGCCCGCAGTTATTAATCATTAATTTTTTCTCAAAGCTATAGCCTCGTTGAAAATCAGAATTTTCCTGGCAAATTTTGATCCAGGAACAGCTTATAGGCGGTCAGATCAGGATTAGATTTAAGAACTTCCAGGTTTTGATCGGTGATGATGGAGAAAGAATACTTATCTGCTTTAAGCCAGGGAACGATTTCGCTGGCAGCCTTCGGTTTCACCAGGTTAATATAATCAATGGCAGCTTGTGCATTATCAAATGGCTTTATCAATACGAGCTTGTTGTCTGGATCAAGAGGAATGGTATTCACTTCAAAGGTCTTATTGTAATACTTCTCGCTGTTATAGCGCGCAAATGCATTCTTGGCCTCATTACCAAACACCACATCCACTTTATTTAAAATGATCATAACGTAATGCGGAGCCGCCGCATTAAATGAAAATGCCAGCATCGGTTTTGCCGTTTTCTTCGTCACCACCGAATCAGTTTTGGTTGGCAGATTCGTAACCGGTTTCTTTACGGCGGCCGTATCTGCTTTTATTACCTGTGGCCTCGTCGCTACCGTGTCCACAACAATAACCTGCTTCTTTACTTCAGGCTGCGGTTCTTCAATCTTCAGGTTGGTAAGTTCTTCTTCGATCTGTTTTCTTCTTCCCAGTACATCGATCATCGTGGCCGCCCTTTGTGCCAGCGGCGTGTTTGGATATTTGCTCTGCAACGTTTTCAATTCTGAAATGGCCGTTGAATCATTTTGTTGCTTAATATAGTAGACAGACTCGATATACAGTAATTGGGGAGACCAGTAATTTTCGCCGTAGATGCTGTCAGCGACTTTCTTTTGCGCTACAGCATCATCAAATTTGCCTTCGATAAACAGGTCGTAAATGTTCTCATAAGTTTTTGTCGCCTCCGTTTGTTGCTCTGCGTGTGGATCCTTACCGGTAGTGACAATCGCAGTAAAATAGCTTCCGGGGTATTTACTATTTAGATCCGACTTAAGCTGGGCCGCTTTCGAGTGATCCCCATTTTTATCATAACAGTAGTAAAGATGAAAGAGCACCTCATCCATCTGACCGAATTCAGGGAATCTATTTCTCAGTTGTTCATAAATAGTGATCACACCATCGCAATCTTCCACACCTTCTGCCAAAATTTTTCCAAGGATAAACATGGCCTCTTGGATGGAATCATTGGAGCGTTTCAGCTGGTCCGGTGCTATTGGAAGATTATTGTATAGGCTTTCATATGTCAGTTCCTGCTGTTGCGGCGCTACACCGACTGATTGGTCACCGTTATTCAAATTATTTGCAATGCCTGTCCGGTTTACATTTTTTTGATTCATCACTCCTTGCATTCTACGCCAGTTATCCACGTTGGGCCTGTTGCCCCATCGTGCCTTAAAGTCCTGGACGCCTTTCGCCCTGAGTGCAGTATTATAGAAATACCATTCGCCCTTGGACGATTGTGTCATACTGAAAATATCGAGCTGAGTAGGACCAAAACCAGACGTCAAAGTTTCATTTCCTGTTTCCTTCAAACCCGCCTGCTTGCGCAGTTCCTTTAATAATTTTGTGACAAATTGCTTGCGTTCTTCTTCAGGTAAACCAGCAACGCGTTGGAGGCTGTCCTGTCTCTTCATTATCTCTATCTCCGTGGCCATCCTGCCGAGCATGGCTTTTTTTGTTGTAATCGCATCGACATCCTTCAACTCAGGATCATCTAACCTCAGGCTGTCATAGAAATTATATGCTTGCCGATAGTCTTTATTAGCAAAGGCAAGCTCTGCCAGTTTTAAGTAAGCTTTATTTCGCTGTGCGACATTTCCCTGATCGTATTTAGTAGCCTTTATTAAAAGCTCTTGCGCTCTGCCGATATCATTTCTCTCCAATTCCATTTGTGCCGCCATATAATAGATAACATCGCGATACTCGCGGAACCGGTCATGCTTGGCCATTTTTTCCAGCTCCTGCACATTTTTTTCAATGTAATCCCCACCACCGTCGGACTTATGGACTTTTATAGAATATAGCCTTGCATACACCGCCATAATTGGGTCAACGGTGTGACCAATTGCTTTTTCGTAATAGTTTTCAGCCAGGTCGTTATTCCCACTCATCTCATACATCTGGGCCGCTAAAAATTCCCATCGCGCTTTTTCCTGGTGATTTGGAGCATTGCCTAATGCTTTAGTCAGGTGCGTGGCCGCACTGTCCCATTGATTTTGCTTATAGAAATAAAGTGCTTGTACTTCTTCGAGGTCACTCTGTAGTCGCCCCGGAAAAACGGGATCGTTTCTTAATGTCACAATGAGGGTAGCTGCTTCGGGGTATTGCTCCCATGCAAGAAATGTTCTGACCTGCCAGATAAATGCATCATTACGGCTTGGGGGCCGGGTAAATATCTTTTTTGTTACGCTATTCTTTTCTTTGGTTGAAACTGACACCGCGCTGTTGCCATCCATGCGACTACCAATGTATTGGTAATATCCATCCTTTTCCTTTGGAGCAAAGGCATAATTGATAAACTGAAAAGTAAGATAGGCTGAATCAAACTGTTTTTGAAGATAATGTGCCGCGCCCCAAAGCAGGTACATATTATCCGCCCAGTCACTGCGCAGGTCATGAAGCACTATTCCGGTAGTCGCCTTATAAATCAACGAGTCGAGCTGTACAGAATCCCTCGCTGTTTCATCAAGGTCATAATTGTAGAAAGAAAGAAGTTGAGTGAAATCATCTCTGTGTACGGCCTTCGCACGATCGATGATCTCGTTCATTTTGTTATTGGCATTAAAGAAATAGTTATAATGAGTAGTCGTATTTTGAATAAACCGTCTTGGAACAGTGAATTTTTTTGATTCGGACTTCTCCGAACGAAGCTGTCGTTCCTCGTATTGTTTTGGCTTTGGGATGTCAAAAGAGAGCCCAAGCTGCGCGTTTGAGAAGCTGGTAACTAGACTAAGAATGAAAACCAATAAAAAAATACCGATATGTCTGTTCTGTTGCATCCGGCGCAATCTAAACCCTTAATAACTGAAATTCAAAGATTTTAGTATAAAACTTGTCACATTTTTTGTGGTGATTTGCCTCAAAAATTACAGGTCCCGGTATGTCAATCAAGCGACGTTTGACTTCCTCTTTCTATTTCTTATAAGCACAATGGTAACCACTGCGATAATCACCAGTGCAGCAAAAAAGATGACGTTTTGCAATCCCTTCGCCTGTTTCATGATCTTTTGAAGGCTTCTGTTAAAAACAAACCCCAATAAAAGGTAAATAGCTGTAAAGAGGGCCAGCACAATCGAATCAAACACTAAAAATCTTTTAAATGACAACTTCATTGATCCTGCCAGTATGGGTGCAAACATTCGCATACGGGGTATAAAACATAAGATCAACATGGCGTTAAAGGTGTTCTTCTTTAGTTTGCTTTTGAAGGACTCCATAACCGGGGAGGCCCCTTTAGTTTTCTTTTTTATCCATGAACTCCCTTTTTTTGAGAGAAAGAAATAGATCGAATCAACAATGAGAAAGCCGGTCAAACAAAAGACTCCCGCAATCACGGGATTAAATATCTGGTGTGCTGACAGGTAACCAACGATCAATAAGGAAACTTCTTCAGGAATTGGAGTAAATTGATCGAATGTGAGGAACCACAATAAAATGCCGACGTATCCGAAACGGCTAATAAAAGCGGTAAACCCAGGAGTTCTTAAGAGATACAAGAAGCTATAGGTAATGTCCACGAATAAACAACTCAAAAATCAGGCTGAGTTGCAAACCCCGAGGGTCAATGGGCATTCGGTTCCTGGTAAAGACCTATGATATTACCGGCAGGGTCGCTAAATCTTGCAGTGATCTCGGGAGCATCCATTCCTATCGGCTGTACAAGTGTACCTCCGTTAGCCAATACCTTCTCAATCGTTTGCTCGACACTATCAACCATGATATAGAATAGCAATCCTACTTCGGTCATTGGTTTTCGATTGAGGACCCATGCACCACTTACTTCATTGACTGTATCATCAAAAGCAGTTGCTCCATCGCCACGCTTCCTGACGTTCCAGCCAAAAACAGTTTTATAAAAAGATGCCGATCGGTCTATATCAACAGAGGGCATCTCAATGTAACATATCTTGCCATTACGGACAGTTGGGCCTTCTTTTGCCATTGGTCTTAATTTAATTCTTTGAAGCTTTATTCCTAAAGTAACCCTTTTAAGGAATATAAATGTCATTAAACTTATAGTATTCGTTTAAATTGGGAATAAAATGTTCCTTATTATTTTATTATTAAGTAATTTTTTCTTTTTCTTTACTATATGTTATTTAACACAGCTACTACCCCATTAAATCATTTCATATTTTCCAATGGTACCTTTGAGATCTGGAAAGATGAAATAAGTAACCATCACTCGCTCTTTTCGGTTGTTGATTTCCAACCCGGCGACATTATTTGCGAATTCGGAGCTGCAGCTATATTACCGGCTCCCTCGTTTCTTACGGTACAGGTAGGGATCAATGAACATATCTATCTGCAGCCGGGCGTGCTGCAATACATCAACCATAGTTGTTCGCCGAATATCTTTTTTGACCTTACAAGCTTTAAAGTGGTCTGTCTGCGAACGATCAACAAGGGTGATGAATTGTTTTATTTTTATCCTTCCACCGAATGGGAAATGGCCGAACCTTTTCAATGCCTTTGCGGTTCTTCCGATTGTTTGGGGTTTATTGGCGGCGCTTCCTATCTTTCAGAAGATATTGCTAAGCGCTATCGCTTTTCTGATTTTATTTCAGAGCAATTAACCGACAAATACTCAAAGTAATCATCCAGATGCAAGCTAATTCTACTCCTCTGATAGTTCCTCTGAATCAATTAAAAATCTGGCTTCTTATCCCCCACGTCGAATCAAACGATCCGAACATTCAGTATTACTATGATTTTACCCAGGGCATCAGGGAATTTCAGCAGGTTTTTGATGAATTGAAACTTGACTGGAAATGGCAACCCGTAACCTTTCATAATTTTAGAAAGGTCATTGACATGATCGCAATTTCTGAGAACGGTAAGCTTCCTTACATTCTCAATCTTTGTGACGGTGATGAAATAAATGGAGTGCCTGGTATTTCTGTGATTCATTATTTGCAGGAAAAAGGATTGTGCTTTTCAGGTGCGAGTACTGACTTCTACCTCAACACCACTTCAAAGATTACCATGAAAAAGTTCTTTGATGCTGCAGGTGTTGCAACTCCCAAATGGGAAACTGTCTATGATAAGAACCAATCAATAGAAGGAATATTTGATCGACTGGGTTCCCCGCTTATCTTAAAACCCTCCATATCCGGCGGTGGCAGCATGGGGATCTCGGTAAAGAATGTCGTAA
>DASYSW010000359.1:0-21573 GCA_036002905.1 Chitinophagaceae bacterium | reverse complement strand
ATAAAGTCCCTGGCTCAGGTCAATCCCGGTATGCGCCGGATTTTTTATAAAATCTTTTCCATCCTCAGGAACTTCTTTTAGAAAGTCTTCGAACATTTTATACTTCATCAGGTCTTCCCATTTCATTTTTTGCCGGAGACTCGCTGAGTTTATTTTCAGGATCGTTTTTGCGTCACCCGGCAGGTAATTGAACACAGTATTGGTTTGCGAACACACCGCAAGGGCCAGGAAAAAAGAAAATAACAGGATCGTGAACGGTTTAAGAGCTTTCATTTTGGAGGTTTAAGTTTTTATTATCCCTGATTAGAGCGGCCAAAATAAGAAAATCAATTGCAATTTTTATAGAAAATTAATTCGAAGATTGCTTTACCTTCCTTTAAATAAGAATACTTGCGCCGCGAGGAGATGATACAACAGCTGAACGGGAGTGCCGTGTGGGACATTTGCATCATTGGTGGTGGCGCTACTGGTTTAGGGATCGCAGTCGACGCGGCCTCACGGGGTTTCAAAACTCTTCTCGTTGAAAAATTTGATTTTGCAAAAGGCACTTCTTCGCGAAGCACCAAATTGGTGCATGGTGGTGTCCGGTATTTGCAGCAAGGCAATATAAAACTGGTGATGGAGGCTTTAAAGGAACGGGGGATCCTGATAAAGAATGCGCCGCATCTTGTAAAGAACCAGGCATTCATTGTTCCAAATTATAAATGGTGGGAGGGTCCTTATTATGGGATTGGTTTGAAGGTGTATGATTGGATGGCAGGAAGTTTGGGTTTTGGTCCTTCACAATTTTTATCAAGAGAGGAAACGTTGCATCTTGCTCCAACCCTCGATCCCGATGGCTTGCGTGGTGGGGTATTGTATCATGATGGACAATTTGATGATGCACGACTGGCGATACATCTTGCCATGACTGCAGCTGACCAGGGCGCTACGGTTGTTAATTATATGAGCGTGGAGGGATTGCTGAAAGCAAACGGCAAAGTTTGTGGCGTGATAATGAAAGACAGGCTGAATGACGTGTCATCCAACCTGACCTACGAGGTAAAGGCAAAAGCAGTTATTAATGCAACGGGAGTACTTGCTGATTCTATTCTAAAAATGGATGACGCAAAAGCAGAAAGCCTTGTAAGCGTAAGTCAGGGGATACATATTGTTTTAGACAAGGAGTTTCTTCCGTCGGAAACTGCTATCATGATACCAAGAACCGACGACAAACGCGTTTTGTTTGCGGTTCCCTGGCACAATAAAATTATTGTCGGTACAACGGATACACCAGTTAGCAGGGCATCAACCGAACCCGTGGCCCTTGAAGAAGAAATCGAATTTGTTCTTCATCATATCCAAAAATATTTGACAAAGGATCCGGATCGCTCAGACATTCGGAGTGTCTTCGCTGGTTTGAGGCCCCTGGTAAAAGCTCATTCAAAAACGACGGCTGCTTTATCAAGAGACCATCATGTTACGGTATCAGATTCGGAATTAATAACGATCACGGGCGGCAAATGGACGACCTATCGTAAAATGGCAGAAGATGTGTTAGAGATCGCCATTCCGAAGGCAGGATTAGCAGATGTTGAATGCCGGACAAAAGACCTGCATATTCACGGATATAAAAAAGAAACGGATTTTAATAAACCGCTTTATTACTATGGTACAGATGAAGAGGGCGTTCACTCCGTTATCGAAGCCGATAAAACGTTAGCAGAACAAATTCACCCAGCGCTTCCGTTTATCAAAGCGGAGATTCTTTGGGCTGTTCGACATGAGATGTGTATGAAAGTGGAGGATTTTTTATCGAGAAGAACGCGTGCATTGTTGTTGGATGCAAGAGCGACCCTTGAATCAGCTCCTTTAATTGCTGGACTAATGGCAAAGGAATTAGGTAAAGATGAACCGTGGGTCAAAAATGAAATTGATAGTTTCAATTCGATTGCAAAAAACTATCTTCCAACTTCAAACAATAAATTACTAACTGCAAAATAACTGCTATGTCTCCATTTCTCGGTGAATTTATCGGAACCGCTTTGCTTATTATTCTCGGCGATGGTGTTGTTGCCAATGTTGTGCTCAGCAAAACAAAAGGAAATAACGGCGGATGGATCGTCATTACGTTTGGATGGGGAATGGCTGTTTTCACGGGAGTGTATGCATCTACTCATCTTGGAGGAAGCGGGCATTTAAACCCTGCAGTTACGTTGGCAGTTGCCTGGTTTGCCGATTTCGACTGGAGTAATGTTCTTCCGTACATCGCAGCACAGTTCGCCGGGGCATTTGCAGGGGCCGTGATTGTGTGGCTGGCCTATAAAAAGCATTTTGATGAGACGACAGATGCCGATGCAAAGCTTGCCGTTTTTTGTACTGGTCCTGCCATTCGCAATACAGGATTTAATTTGATCACTGAAATCATCGGCACTTTTATTTTGGTTCTCGGAGCATCGTTAATGTCAAAACCTGAAATAAAGATGGGGACATTGGAGGCTTTGCCGGTTGGCCTGCTGGTTTTGGCCATTGGCTTATCGCTGGGAGGCCCCACCGGTTATGCCATCAATCCTGCAAGAGATCTTGGTCCCCGCATCGCTCATTTTCTGTTACCAATACCAAATAAACGAAAAAGTGACTGGGGCTATTCGTGGATACCTGTAATTGGCCCGGTGATTGGAGGGTTACTGGCGGCCTGGTTTTTTACACTATTATAATTCGTAAAGAATAGGCAGCAATGCTTCCTCTCAAAGACGCTACAATTCCCATTATCGTTCTTGCAATTCTGCAGGTGCTTTCCGCAACTTACTTTTTAGAAATTCCAAATTTTCAGGCGCTGGATAGTTTTTTGTTTCTGTTCACCGGGGTTGGCATAAGTCTTTGTCTTCTCCAGGTTCCTGCAATCCGGGGGCGACGTGATTCGGTAGTTAATCGGCAGCTGCTGTTTAAATTTTTGGTCATCGCTCTATTATTACCCATCAGTTATCAGCTCGGGCGGCATATTATGGACGACAATCCGCTGCGGTATCAAAATGCAGACATGCTGCCTATCATAAAGTCAATGAACCAGCGATTCTTAAATGGTCAATGGAAGCAGGTATACCAGCCAATTCCCGAGATATGGAACGGCATACAACCTATATACTTACCGGCGATGTGGATGCCATTCGGCCTTTCTTTGATTTTTGATTTTGATATTCGATGGATAACCGTATGCGGTATCTGGCTAAGTGTGATCATTTGTGTGTTACCGGCGTGGAGGAAATTAACGGCCGCCATTTTTTTAATTGTTGCGTTCCTGGTCCTGCTGGCCTGGTTGCATACCAACGGTGACAACGGTGTAATTGAGCTAACAGAAGAAGGGGTCGTCTATTTTTACTATAGTCTTTTGGCAACTGCTATAATTTTCAACACTCCCTGGCTAATGGGTATGTCTGTTGCCCTTTGCCTGTTGAGCCGTTATTCTTTCATTGGCTGGGTGCCGTTTGCATTTTTGTACCTGGTACTTAGAAAGGAATACAAATTTTTATTGAGAACGAGTCTTACGGCGCTCGCAGTCGCGTGCATCCTGATCCTGCCGTTTGGAATGGGGCCATTGCTTTATCATCTTCACCTGCACGATGACTATATTTCACATGCTGCAAGGGTCTGGCACGATGAACCGGAGACATATTTTGAAACGCTCGGCATGGCAAAATTTTTTGGAGCCTCTCATATCAAAATGCTCCACGTGATACTGGTAGGTGGAAGTTTTTTGATTCCCCTTTCCTTCCTGCTTTTTCTACGGAAAAAGATATTCACTCAACCAAACATCTTATTAGCCGGTTTTCAATTAAGCCTTACTTTTTTTTACAATTTTTTGGATGTCACTTACCTCTACCTGTATTACGTGCCGGTATTTGTCAGCCTACTAATAGCAAGCTGGTCACTTTCTGAAAAGAGAAGAGTTTAATTGATCCCTTTCAGCAGCATTTCACAAGCCTTTTCAATTTGTTCTTCTGAAATAATTAACGGTGGAGAAATGCGAAGACAGTTCGAAGCAAACAGGAACCAATCTGTCAATACTCCATTTACAATGCAATGATCAATGATCTTTTTGTTGGATTCAAACGAATCAAATTCCAGGGCCAGCCATAGACCGAATGAACGCACCGATCTAATTTTTTTATGAACTAATAGAGATTTAAAGAGTTCTTCTTTTCTTTTAGCCTCATTCATCATTTTCTCATCGAGTAGAGCGTTCAGTGCAGCAAGACCAGCCGCACAACAAACCGGGTGGCCACCAAATGTCGTGATATGACCAAGCACGGGATTATCAGTGAGGACAGACATTAAGTTCTGGTCGGCAATAAAGGCCCCCAGGGGCATTCCTCCGCCCAATGCTTTTCCTGTCAATAAAACATCGGGAACAATATCAAAATGTTCGAAGCCCCAGAGCTTTCCCGTTCGGCCAAACCCTGTTTGTATCTCATCGAGGATTAACAAAGCTCCCGTTTCAGTACATTTTTTTCTTAATGCTTGTATCCAGTCCTTCGAGGGAGTTATAATGCCGGCTTCACCCTGCACAGTTTCCAGGACAACGCAGGAGGTGCCTTCGCTAATCCCAGCTATTGCTTCCAACGAATTATAATCAAAATGAAGAATGCCGGGCAGGAGGGGACGAAAGGCATTTCGCCAGTACTCGCTGCCTATTATACTCAGTGCACCCTGGGTCGAGCCATGGTAAGAATTGTTGAATGCAATTACTTCTGTTCGATCAGTAAAACGCTTGGCCAATTTTATGGCTCCCTCTGTCGCTTCAGCTCCTGAATTGGTGAAATAAACTGAATTGAGTGAAGAAGGCAGGTGATCGGTTAGCAGTTTTGCATATTGCACCTGAGGAGTTTCGATAAATTCTCCATATACCATTATATGCAGATAGGCGTCAAGTTGATCCTTGATCGCCTGGACAACCTTTGGATGGCGATGACCAACGTTTGCCACACTGATACCGCCAATCAGATCGATATATTCCTTTCCATTTATGTCAAATAAAAGGGCACCATCAGCTTTTACGATCTCCAAAGCCAGGGGAGAAGCCGACGTTTGTGCAATGTGTCTCAAAAAAATTTCCCGTGGAGTCATTACGGAAATTATTTTAGCAAAGAACGCAAAGGGTCACAAAGGCGCAAAGAATTTCTCTAATTTGCAGGAGCTTTAATTAATAGGCTAATAACAATATCAAATATTTAATATCTAATTACTAATGCCTGTCATACTTCCTGTAGAAGACAAACATCCGCAGTTTGGAAAAAATTGTTTCATTGCCCCTAACGCTACGATTGTCGGCGATGTGATCACGGGTGACGACTGCAGTATTTGGTTTAATGCTGTAGTTCGCGGTGATGTAAATTTTATCCGAATAGGGAATAAGGTAAATATCCAGGATGGCGCCTGCATTCATTGCACATTTAAAAAAACCAGTACAACGATCGGGAACAATGTTTCAATCGGCCACAATGCTGTTGTGCACGGTTGTGTGTTGCATGATAATGTATTGATCGGTATGGGTGCGATTGTTATGGACAATGCCGTCGTCCATAGTAATACATTGATCGCCGCGGGAGCAGTAGTATTGGAAGGGACAATTTGCGCGCCGGGGAGTATTTATGCGGGAGTTCCTGCTAAAAAGGTCAAGGATATTTCACAGGAAATGATCAGCGGTGAGATCGATCGTATTGCCAATAATTATGTAAAATATGCAGACTGGTTTCGATGATTTATAATTTGGTGCAAACTTTGAATTCTTAACCTCATTCTTCTTCGTTTTCGTAGTTTTCCTATTTCAAGCGCAATTTATTATGAGTAGTTTCGTTAATGTTTCGACATAGAATGAAGAACCTCCGTTCCATATTACTCCTCGTCACCGTGAGTCTTATTTTATCATCATGCAGTGTATGGAACAAAGTATTTCCGCCTAAGTATGGTTGCCCAAGTGATGGACGAAATGTGGGAGCCGAAAAGCTACTCTCCGGCGAGATGAGCAAGAAGGAAGAGAAGAAAGCGAAAAAGGCAAAATTTAGAGGTTAGGAAATCCCGGTGCAGCTTTTCATCGTAAATGCAAGTCCTATTTATAAATCTTAAACCGTTTACTATGAGTCTCACCCTACGAACTACTTTAGGCTGTACAGAAGCCGTTATTGACGATGATGGTGGATTGAAGTGCTTCTACCAGGTGGCTGATATTTTAAGTGGCGATCTCCGTATCAGGTTCATAAATAAAGAAGATGATTTTGATACGATTGACTGGGAATTTAGTTTTCACGGTCATAACCTCACTTTGCATTACAGCATTTATACTGGTGTTTCTATTTTCCCATCACGCACCCGCGATGCGATGAAAAAAGACAATCGTGCGGTGGTTGAACTGGCAAGTTTGCTTGAAAGAAAATTGATAGACTTCAATCTTAACAGGAATATTGCCTGAGGTGAGTTTATATTTTTGGTACCAACTGCACTGCCCGATGTAATATTTGTGCAGGCCCCGAGGAGCGAAGCGGCATTGGGTCGCACTTTTGCTACACAAATCCTTAGTAAGTAGCCGCTAAGAATTTATTTCCTTCAAAACGATTTCTCTTACTTTATCTGCGGGTATCCTTTCCTGCTGCATTGTATCCCTGTAGCGAATAGTAACTGTATTATCCTGTTTTGTTTGCTGATCGACCGTCACACAAAATGGAGTACCAATTGCATCCATTCTCCGGTATCGTTTACCGATGGTATCCTTTTCCTCATAGAAACAACGAAAGTGCGATTTGCAATCATCCATAATAGTTCTCGCAATTTCAGGCAAACCATCTTTCTTCACTAATGGCAGCACAGCCAATTTCACGGGGGCAATTTTTGCACGAAATTTTAACACTACACGACTGTCCTGTTTCTCTGCGGAACTCAGGTCTTCCTCATAGTACGCTTCACTAAGCATCATCAGAATGGTTCTGTCTAATCCGATCGAAGTTTCGATGACATAAGGAATGTAATTCTGGTTGATCTCACTATCGAAATACTGCATTTTCTTTTTGCTGTATTCCTGGTGATTCTTAAGATCGAAGTCAGTGCGTGAGTGGATACCTTCCACTTCTTTAAAACCAAACGGAAATTCGTATTCAATATCACACGCAGCATCTGCATAGTGCGCCAGCTTTACATGATCGTGAAAACGATATTTTTCTTTTGCGATCCCAAGACTCAAATGCCATTTCATCCTTATTTCTTTCCACGTTTCGTACCATTCCTTCTGTGTACCGGGACGGATGAAGTATTGCATTTCCATTTGCTCAAATTCTCTCATGCGAAAGATGAACTGTCTCGCCACAATTTCATTTCTGAATGCTTTCCCGATCTGTGCAATACCAAAGGGAATTTTCAAACGACCTGTTTTCTGGACATTCAAAAAGTTTACAAAAATTCCCTGGGCTGTTTCCGGTCTCAAATAGATCTCATTGGTGTCATCACTCACACTTCCCATCTGTGTGCTGAACATAAGATTGAATTGACGAACCTCTGTCCAGTTACTTGTTTTACTGATAGCACACTTTATTCCCTGGTTAATGATAAGTTGTCTCAATCCGTCAAAATCGTCTTTCGCCAGGAGTGTGTCCATGTCGTTCAACAGGCCATCCGCTTCATCATTCCTACCTTCAACTCTCATCTCTTCAGCCTTTGCCTCTATTAAATGATCTACACGATATCTTTTTTTGCTGTCTTTATTATCGATCATCGGGTCATTGAAATTGTCAACATGCCCGCTGGCTTTCCAGGTAGTCGGATGCATAAAGATGGCGGCATCAATACCAACGATATTCTCATGCAATTGCGTCATGCTCTTCCACCAATAGTCTTTGATATTTTTTTTCAATTCACTTCCCCACTGGCCATAGTCATAAACGGCTTGTAAGCCATCATAGATTTCACTGCTCGGGAAAATAAATCCATACTCTTTGCAATGCGAAATAATTGCCTGGAACCTATTTATGTCATTTGCCATAGGCGGCAAAGATAATCGTGCGACGTGAAACGTGAGACGTGAAAAATATAACTCGTAACTAACGAACTTCCGCGCATCAGGCATTCTCCGCCAGCGATTTTTTGGACACAACTTCGATCTCCTCGACCCAGACTGCATAATTGTTGGGATAAATCCGGGAGCCATTCTCTACTGCATACTCTCTCGTAAATGAAGCACCAAAGTAAAGAATGGCGGATGAATAATACACCCACAAAAGAATAACGATAACTGAACCGGCTGTACCGTATGCTGTTGACATAGTACTATGACCCAAATAATAGCTTATAAGAAATTTACCAACCATAAAGAAGAACGCGGTAGTAAATGCTCCGACCCTCACATGCTTCCATTGGATTTTTGCATCAGGCAAAATTTTAAAAATGAGGCCAAAAACAAGGGCTGTTATCAAAAATGTAAGAACAATGTTGATGATATACGCAACGATCACCGTTACGCTCGGGAAATTTTTGATCAGGTGAGTTATCAGCAGATCCATGGCGCCATTTATAAAAAGAGAGACCAGCAAAATGAATCCGAAGCTTATGATCATTGAGAAAGAGAGAAGACGGTTTATGATGAACCTGAAGAGTCCTCTTCCTTTTCTTGGTTTTGCTTTTAGTCTCCAAAGTTTGTTGATCGAATCCTGGATCTCTCCAAACACACCAGTTGCTCCAATAATGAGAGAGGCCAAACCGATGATCGTGGCAAAATGATTGCTGGTGCCGGTCAGGGAATTCTCCATGGTTTGTTGGATGCTTGCAGCCGTATCCCTTCCGACAAATTTTGCTATTTGGCTATATAAAGATCCCTCTACTACTTCACGCCGGTAAAAAAGATCACTGATCCAAATGATAATGATCAGCAGGCCTGGTAATGAGAATATGGTTGAGAAAGCCAGTGATGCGCTTAGCTTTAAGACATTATTGGCAAAAAAATCGGCGAAGGAGCATTTGATGACTTTCCATGTTCTTTTTGGCGACATAAAAGGAAATATGGTCATTCATGTAATTAATCATACATAGTGCCAAAAGAAAGTATTTTAGGTGTTAAAAGGGGCTACTTCAACTTTTCGTTTTCCTGGTGCCGGTGACCATCCCTGGCATTTTTCTTTTCAAAATTTCGCTGGAGGGCTTGAGTAAGGTCAATTCCCGTTTGATTGGCAATACAGATCAATACCCATAGGACATCGGCCAGTTCATCCGAAAGATTTCTTTCCTTATCAGTTTCCTTGAAGGACTGATCGCCATACATACGACTCATTAGCCTCGCTACTTCACCCACCTCCTCTGTCAGAATCGCCATATTGGTAAGCTCACTGAAGTAGCGAACACCTGTCGTTTTGATCCACTGATCTACATTCTGCTGTGCTTCAAGGAGAGTCATAACAAAATTTTTTATTGATTGATGCAATATAGCATGATTATTGCCGTTTGAGACGTTCCCCGCCCTTTCTGGAAACTACGAAAATTCTTTACTAACCCGAATTTGGTATTCTATGATGTATCCAGTTATCCGCAAATTGGCGGCCATCGCGTTCTTTACGTGCATTGTCGGTGCTTCAATGGCCCAGGACCCCGGTCCAAAGAACAAGTTATCTACTGAAAGAAAAGAAAGTAAGCCTTTTCGCATCCTGACCAATGGTAAGCAGATCACTGTTCAAAGCAATAGAAACATTAGCAAGATCATTGTCTGGACGTCCGGTGGCAACAGGTTTGTCGAACAATCCAATGTAGAGGCATCGTCCTATAATTTTACTATCCCGGCTAAGGAGAAATTTGTTTTTATGATGCTGGAATTGGAAGGAGGAAAGAGGTTTACTGAGAAGATCGGGATACAGCAGTAACAATGGAATTCCGAGAGCTGTTAATTCTAATTCCAACGCATCTTTATAGATGGCCTCTTTAAACCCCATGCCCAACTCTCTATGAACCTCCATGCACGCCCTACTATTCCATAGGACTCTTCTTTTAAAATAATGTGAACCATGTTTCGTGTAATTCGCCCAAAATTCGTGTTAAAGCCTGAGCTACGTTCGTGTAATTCGTCAAAAATTCGTGTTTTAATTACTCTCTATTCTTAGTGTCTATCACTATCGTGACAGGCCCATCGTTGAGCAGTTCTACCTTCATATCTGCACCAAAAATCCCTGTTTGAATCTGCTTACCAAGTTCAATTGATAATCGTCTGATCATTTTTTCGTAGATCGGAACAGCGATATCGGGTTTGCTTGCTTTGATATAAGAGGGTCGATTTCCTTTTTTTGTAGAGCCATGCAGGGTAAACTGACTGATCAAAAGAATATCGCCTGCAATGTCCTTTACTGAAATATTCATTACTCCCTTTTCATCATTAAAAATGCGAAGGTTGACGATTTTGCTACTGAGCCATTCAATGTCTTCATCCGTGTCCGCATCTTCAACGCCCATCAATACAAGAAGACCATTTCCAATTTGCCCGTTTACTTTTCCTTCAATGGTTACGCTGGCTTTTGTTACTCTTTGAATGACTGCTCTCATTTACTACATTACTTTTAGACTAATTACACGAATTTTTTTTGAAGATAAAAACTTTAACCTTTGTGTAATTCGTTTTAATTCGTGTTTCACTATTTCAATGATAGACCTGAGCAACGAAATAAAATTTCAAACGACCAGGAGTGGCGGCAAGGGCGGCCAAAATGTAAACAAAGTTGAAACCGCTGTCATTGGTTTATTTCATATTCAAACTTCTTGCTTGTTGACTGAAGAACAAAAACAAATCGTCATTCAAAAACTTTCTAATCGGATTAACGGTGAAGGCTTCTTGCTGGTAAGATCACAAACTCATCGTACACAGTTGGCCAATAAAGAGGAAGTGATCGGGAAGATAAATCTTCTGGTACATGACAACCTGAAAAAGAAGAAAGCGAGGATCGCTACAAAGCCTGGCAAACAGGCTAAGGAGAAAAGACTGGAATGGAAAAAGAGAAATGCAGAAATGAAGTCTAATCGCCGGAGACTGAGACCCGGTGACTATTAGAGCCGACCAAAAATTTGTAATTTCATCTGTATTTTATGAAACGAAAATGGCTTACTATACTTATCCTCTCTTCATTGGTGGCCATTGTTTCATACCTCGTCGGTTCTTGTAAAAAACACGACATTGTTCATGCCACAACCTCCCTTAAACAAGTGATTCCCGATGGTTTCCCTCAGCCGGCTTATAAGTTTGAAGACAATCCATTGACTGAGGAAGGATTTGAATTGGGAAGAAAATTATTTTATGATGGTCGCCTTTCGCGTGACACCGGTTTTCCCTGTTCATCCTGTCATCAGCAGATCGCTGTCTTCGGTACGTATGAGCATGATAGGAGTCATGGTTATGGAATGTCTCACACCTTACGAAACGCTCCGCCGCTTTTTAATCTTGCCTGGCAAAAGGAATTCCACTGGGACGGGCAATTCAAGTCGTTATATACCGAAGCCTCTCAACCCATCCTGGCACATAATGAGATGGCAGAAAATTTTTTTACGATCATCTTTCGTCTTGGGGGTGATTCCGGCTACCAGCGAATGTTCAAGGCTGCCTTCGGGACGCCGGTTGTCACCGAAGACAGGATACTAAGAGCATTGGCGCAGTTCACAGGTACTATTACTTCTTACGAATCAAAATTTGACCTATTCAAAAAAGGACAAGCAACCCTTACGGCCTCTGAGCAAAATGGCTATCAATTATACCAGGCCAAATGCGCTTCCTGTCATCGCGAGCCAATGTTTACCGACGATAGTTATCGCAATATTGGTTTGCCGGTAGATCCTGAGCTAAACGATTATGGAAAAATGCGGATTACAGGAAAGACGGAAGATTCGTTGAAATTCAAAGTTCCATCCTTACGCAATGTGTATTTAACAGCAAACTATATGCATGACGGCAGATTCAACACTCTAATGCAGGTGCTTAACCATTATTCAACGGGGATACAGAATGGTCCAACCCTTGATCCCTTGCTGGTCAACAAGATTCCTTTGACCGCCGGTGAGGAAACTGAGCTCTATGATTTCTTAAAAACACTAAGCGATTCAGCTATGCTGACCAATCCCAGGTTTTCAAAACCTCAATAAAGCACTCTCTTAATCGTTGTAATAACATTAAAAACGCATAGGGGCTTAGCAAATCGGTTTTCAAAAGCTATTTTTGCTCCGAAATCTTTTATTCTTGAGTGTAAAAAAACTTGCTGGCCAAACCCTGTGGTACGGTATCCCAACTATCGCTAATCGCTTCCTGGGGTATTTGATGAATTTGTCGCTGCCATTTATTTTTAAGCAGCCGGGTACTACCGCCGACCTTACACAGGTATACGCCATTATTCCTTTTTTGAACGTTCTTTTCACTTATGGAATGGAAACAGCTTATTTCCGTTTCTCCCAGGAAGAGGATCGCAAACGCCTCTATAGCACGCTTTCTCTTTCGATATTTTTTACGACGATTCTTTTCTCCATCTGTCTCTACTCATTTCGTTCGAATATCTCAAATTGGGCGGGGCTTGATCAGCATCCTCAATATACGATGTGGATGTGCTGGATCCTTTTTTTTGATACACTAGCCACGCTTCCTTTTGCAAGATTGAGGCAGGAAGATCGTCCCCGGAAGTATGCATTTGTCAGGGTCGCAGGAATAGTAATGACTATCGTTGTTGTAGTTCTCTTTCTTGGCATTTTTCCACGCTACCTGCAAAGTCACCCAAACAGTGTTATAAGACTTATTTATATAGACACGGATCCTATCAGTTTTTACTTGTTGGGTAACGTATGCGGCAGCATATTTACCTTCTTGCTACTCTGGAAAGAATTCAAAGATCTGCGATTTGAATTCGACCCGGTCCTGTGGAAACGTGTCATGAAATACAGCTACCCGCTGATCGTGGTTGGTTTGGGAGGAATGGTGAACGATATGCTAAGCCGGCTCGTTTACCGACATGTTGTGGATCTTCCGAGGGCCGCGGCGGACAAAGAACTCGGGATTTTTGGAAATCTGTATCGGCTCGCTGTAATGGTGACAGTGATGATCCAGGCATTTCGTATGGCAGCAGAACCCTTTTTCTTTAATCGTTCAAAAGAAGAAAATGCGCAAAAGGTGTACGCAAGAGTGATGAAATTTTTTGTGATCGCCTGTTGTTTCATGTTTTTGTTTATTGCCCTGTACCGCGATGTGTTGCAATGGATCTTCACGCGTAAATCAAAAGACTGGGGCGATGGAATGTATATTGTTCCCATTCTTGCAATGGGCAATATTTTTCTTGGCATTTATTATAATCTCAGCATTTGGTATAAACTTACCAACAAGAATATGTATGGCGCCGTTATTACTTTTAGCGGCGCGGTGATCACCATACTGCTGAATATTCTTTTGATCCCAAAACTTCACTATCTCGGTGCTGCACTGGCTACGTTCTGTTGTTACCTTTTAATGATGATCAGCAGCTATATACTCGGTCAGAAATACTATCCTGTCCCGTATGCAAAAAAGAAACTGATCACGTACGTGGTCATGGTGACGCTCATTTATTTATTGCATCGCGGATTGTTACTGATCTCTCACAACTGGATATTCAATATTGGTAGCGCTACTATTTTAATGGCTTCGTTTGCCATATTCATTTCAAAAGTTGAAAGAAAGGAATTTCAGCGATTACCTGGAATTGGGAAATATCTTACGCCAAAAATGATTTAAAATTCCGCCCTGGCGAAGGATGAATTTTGTGCTTAACACTTCAACGATTTATCCGAGTAGAGTAATATTTATTTTATCCCCCATCATTTCGAGCACCGCCTGTTTTATGGCCTGAGCGTCATACCCGGATTCACGATGTAAGTCCTTCAGAGATCCATGTTCGATAATTTTATCCGGGATACCCAGGATCTTTATTTCATTCTTATACCCGTGGCTATTGACAAATTCAAGAACAGCACTCCCAAAACCTCCGGTCACAGTTCCATCTTCTACAGTAATGATCTTTGAGTACCTGGTCAACGCTTCGTGCAGCAACTCTTCATCTAGCGGCTTAGCGAAACGCATATCGTAATGGCCCAGGTTCAAGCCCTCATTTTTCAGGTCACGAAGAGCAGAAGCCGCAAAATTTCCGGGGTGACCGAAGGAAAGAATGGCAAGTTCTTCGCCCTCTCTTAATCTTCTCCCTTTGCCGATTTCAATTTCCTTCAATACCGTCCGCCATTCCGGCATCACGCCTTCGCCACGAGGATAGCGAATGACAAAAGGATGTTTGGTGGAATCAAGCTGGGCAGTGAACATCAGATTGCGCAATTCACTTTCGTTCATCGGCGCACTGACAATCATGTTGGGGACACAACGCATGTAGGCAATATCATAAGCGCCATGATGTGTAGGTCCATCTTCCCCGACTAATCCGGCCCTGTCCAGGCAGAATATCACGGGCAAATTTTGAATGGCGACATCGTGTATCACCTGGTCATATGCACGCTGCATGAATGAAGAATAGATATTGCAGAACACCTTCATCCCCTGTGTTGCCATACCGGCACTAAGTGTTACCGCATGCTGCTCAGCAATACCCACATCGAATGCGCGATCCGGCATTTTCTCCATCATAAATCTCAGTGAAGAGCCCGAAGGCATAGCCGGAGTGATACCAAATATTTTTTCATTTTTCTCTGCCAATTCAATTATAGTGTATCCGAAGACATCCTGATATTTCGGAGGCTGGGGAAGATCGAATTTCTTTTTGTAGATCTCGCCGGTAATTTTATCAAACAAGCCGGGAGCATGCCATTTGGTTTGCTCTTTCTCCGCCTGCTCGTACCCTTTTCCTTTTACCGTAAGGACGTGTAATAGTTTCGGTCCCGGAATTTCTTTCAGGTCTTTCAGGGTATCGATCAGCTTAGTTACATTGTGCCCATCAATCGGTCCGAAGTACCGAAGCTTTAGTGCCTCAAACAAGTTGGCACTGCTACTTACCATACCCTTTAACCCTTCCGTTAATTTATGTGCCATTGCCCGGCTGAAGTTTTTACCGACAGGTAATTTCCCCAGCAGCTTCCAGACATCATCTTTTACCTTATTATAAGTGGGAGAGGTAGTAATATCAGTAAGGTATTCTTTTAGTGCTCCGACGTTAGGGTCAATGCTCATACAGTTATCATTCAGAATGATAAGTATGTCCGTGTCAGCCACGCCGGCATGATTAAGCGCCTCAAATGCAATCCCCGCTGTCATCGCACCATCACCGATCACTGCAATCGATTTCCTGTCTTTTTCACCCTTGTATTTTGCAGCCATTGCCATGCCCAGGGCAGCAGAAATAGAAGTCGATGAATGCCCCACTCCAAACGTGTCATATTCACTCTCACTTCGTTTTGGAAAACCGCTCAGGCCCTCATACTTCCTGTTTGTGATAAAATTATCGCGCCGGCCGGTAAGAATCTTATGTCCGTAAGCCTGGTGTCCCACATCCCAAACCAATTGGTCGTACGGTGTATTAAAAATATAGTGAAGAGCAACCGTTAATTCGACTACGCCAAGACTTGCACCAAAATGACCTCCGTGGACACTTACCACATCGATAATGTATTGGCGCAATTCGTCGCAAACCTGGTGAAGTTTTTCGCGGGGGAGTTTTTTTAGATCTTCAGGAGAGTTGATCTGTCTCAACAATTCTCCGGCTGTGATTTCCATGTACTTTGATTAACGAGCAAAAATACATTTTTAGTGCAGGTATTCTCTTAGAGCTGACATAATTGTTGCAAAACGGACCGTTTCATGGGCAGCTTTAAGGATTTTTTTGCTCCATTTGTAAGACTTATCTTCCACTGGTATATTTAAAGGACCCGACCAGGGAATCATTGGTTAATTTGCCAGCTATGACAAACGCGAATTCCAGATATTGGCTATGCCAGGTTGCGGGGTGGGGCGTGGTTGCATTAGCCATTCTTTATTTCGCGCACGCTTATAAATCACCTTTATCGACAAATGTCATTCTGGGCCGGGTACTGGTTGTTTTCGTAACCGGGATACTGATCACGCATACCCTTCGGTCGTTTCTCAAGTGGCGGGGCTGGATGTTCCAATCTATTGAAAAAGTTGTTCCCAAATTGCTTGCTGCTGTCATCGTGACTTCTGTACTTTTCTCTTTAATTGTGCTGGTTGCTTTTGAATTGCTCGGTTTACAGGGACCACAGGGAACCAAGGTAACTTTTCTCTTCAAACTGCTTGGCTCTGTGTTCGATAATACCCTATTGATTTTCCCCTGGGTCGTGTTTTACTATTTTTATCATTTTATCGAGAAGAACAGGAAGCAGGAAATGGATACGTTGCAGTTAGAGGCATTGATCAAGGAACTCGAATTAAAAACGATTAAAGCACATATCAATCCGCATTTTATTTTTAACTCCCTCAACAGTATCCGGGCTTTGATCGATGAAAATCCCTCAAGGGCAAGGACCGCGATCACAGAGCTCAGTAATATCCTGAGAAGCAGCATGCAGGTTGATAAAGCAGAAACGGTGACCTTTGAAAAAGAATTAAATATTGTAAAAGATTATCTTGCCCTCGAAAATATGAGGTTTGAGGACCGGTTGAAGGTTGAATACGAAATCGATGAAGATACCCTGGATCAACAGGTGCCGCCTATGATGTTGCAGACATTGGTCGAGAACGCTATCAAACATGGCATCAGCAAGCACATCAGGGGAGGAACGATAAAGATCATTTCCGATTTCAAAAATCACTATCATGAACTGGCTGTGCAGAATACAGGGAACCTAAATGGAGGACTAAACGCAGAAGGTTTTGGATTATCAAGCACGCAAAACCGGCTCGGCTTATTATATGGTGATAAAGCAAGCTTCGAGATCAAACAGGTTGCGCCATCGATTGTGGAAGCAAGAGTGCTTATTCCCGTACAAATGAATTAAACCAATTTACATGAGAGCAATTATCATTGATGACGAACGGCTGGCAAGAGCCGAACTGCGTAAACTGTTGCAGGACTTTCCCGAGGTGGAAGTGATCGACGAAGCGGCCAATGCAGAAGAAGGAATAACAAAAATCGAAGCGCAGAATCCTGACCTGATCTTTCTCGATATCCAGATGCCTGGGAGAACAGGTTTTGATATGCTATCGAGTCTTGAAAAATCTCCGAATGTAATTTTTACAACTGCGTATGATGAATATGCTCTCAAGGCGTTCGAGGTAAATGCGCTTGACTACCTGCTAAAGCCCGTAGAGCCAAAGCGACTGGCGGATGCGATCCAGAAATTACATTTTATTGAAACGAAAGAGCCCATCATAGGCAACGGGGAAAATATAAACAAAAGCTTGCTCACTGAGAATGACCAGGTATTTGTGAAAGACGGCGAACGATGCTGGTTTGTGAAATTGAGCGATATCAGGCTGTTTGAAAGTGTTGGCAACTATGCAAAGGTCTTTTTTGGGAACAACAAACCACTTATTTTAAAATCGTTGAATGCTCTTGAAGAACGACTGGATGAGAAAATGTTTTTCAGGGCCAATCGTAAACATATTGTTAACCTGCGCATGATCGAAAAGATTGAACCCTATTTCAATGGTGGCTTGTTACTGGAATTGAAAGGTGGCGAAAAAATTGAGGTCAGCAGGAGACAGACAGTGAAGTTTAAGGAAATGATGAGTTTGTGATTGCAGAGCTGTTAAATGGTCAGATTGTTAAATTGGTTTTAATGCGAAAACTACAATTTAGCAATCACATAATCAAGCAATGAAATAAATAGGCATGAAGAAATTTCTAATGGAGGGGTTGTTTTTATTAACAACCTCTTTTTTATTGGCTCAAACGAAGATTGATGACATTATCAATGTGAAAGAAGTTGAAAGAATTGAAAAGACTTTGTCTTCCGATGACATGAGGGGAAGAAAAATATTCACACCGGATATCGATAAAGCGGCTGGTTTTATCGCAAATGAATTTAAGGAAACAGGGTTAGCAAGCTTGCAACCAGCAACAGGGCAAGTTAATAATGATACAGCCAACTACCGGGAGGAATTTAGCATTGGGTCGGCCCACTCCCGGCAGTTGACAAATGTTGTGGGAGTGTTGCCTGGAAAAACCAGGAAGGATGAATATGTAATTTTCTCAGCACATTATGATCACCTTGGGATCGGCAAGCCAACAGACGGTGATTCTATATATAATGGAGCCAATGATGACGCATCCGGAGTAACAGCAGTGATCATGCTTGCAAAGTATTTTAAAGCTCTCGACAATAACGACAGAACCATTGTGTTTGCGGCGTTCAGCGGCGAGGAAATTGGTGGTTTGGGTTCGAGATACTTTTCAAAACAGTTTGATCCAAATAAGGTCGTTGCTATGTTCAATATCGAAATGATAGGAACAGAAAGCAAATGGGGAAAGAACTCGGCTTACATTACGGGCTATGAAAAAACAGATATGGGACAGATTCTTCAAAAGAACCTGGCAGGAACCGATTTTACTTTTTATCCGGATCCATACACCACCGAAAATTTATTTTACCGCTCCGACAATGCGACACTTGCGAGGCTGGGTGTGCCGGCTCATACAATTTCTACATCCAAAATGGATAACGAGCCCAATTATCATAAAGAGACTGATCAAATTGAAACACTCGACCTGGATAATATGACAATGATCATCAAGTCCATCGCATTGAGTTCAAAAACTATTACTGCCGGAAAGGACACACCAAAGAGGTTGAAGGTGGAAGAATTACGTTAGTTTACTGTATGCAATTAGAGAAAAAAACTTTTGTTCTCATCGTTGGACTTCTCATATTTTTTAATTCTTACACACAGTCTCAACCTGACACTATCAATGAAAAAAATGTAAGGGATATACTGACTTACCTGGCGTCAGATAAACTAAAAGGAAGAGTTAACTATTCAAAAGAGCAATGGGATGCTGCCGATTTTATCGCAAAAAAATTTGAAGCGTATGGATTATCGCCATTTCCGGGTTTTCGAAACTACTTCCAGCCATTCTCACCCCGAACCGACGAAATACTATTTAAGAATAATCTCAGGTGGAATGGTCGCAAATTGTCTCACCGGTTCTACGTGGATTTTTCCAGCTCGCTAAATACTCAAAAAACAGGATTAACAAATTATCGCGTTATACGAATAGATTCTTTAACAGATTCATCGCTGGTTCATCACTGGACGGATACGACCAATGTTCTCATTTGGATAAAAAAGAATTCGACAGCCAGTGATACATTGCTTCCCGGAACTCTTATTATTCCCTATGTTAACCCCCGCAACGAAATTTTGGTAGTTGCTGCACCCGATCAGCCTACAAGTATACAGTTGGTCCCAAATAAAAGTTTTTCCGATGCCGTACTATATAATGTAGTGGGGATCCTGCCCGGAAGATCAAAGACAAACGAGGCAATTATTTTTTGTGCTCATTATGATCATATCGACTCAGACCCTTCCGGAAATAGATTCGGGGTTTTCAATGGTGCCAATGATAATGCATCGGGTTCCACAGCTGTGTTGGAGCTTGCAAGATATTTTTCAATGAAAAAGGACAACGAACGCACGATTATCTTTTGCTTATTTGCCGGCGAAGAGCTTGGACTACTCGGTTCCGAAGGCTTTGCGAAACTTGTCAGCCCCGAAAATATCAAGGCAGTGATCAATATTGAAATGATCGGACGAACAAACGCCTTAGGGAAGGAGAAATTTTTCGTGACCGGCTCAAGATTTTCAGATTTGGAAAGGATCATCACTAAAAACCTGAAAGGAGAAAAGGTGCAAACTGCCCCACGAAAGGCAGATCCCGGAAACCTCTTTCAGAGATCCGACAATTACCCGTTTTATCAAAAAGGAATAGTCGCTCATTCCATTATGTGTAGTGATGATAATGATCCTTGTTATCATCAAACTTGCGATACTGCCGAAAAAATTGATTTTACCAATATGACGGTTATCATTAAAGCGATTGCAAAAGCCTGCCAGACGATGATAAGCGCTGAAGACACGCCAAAGAAACTTTGAGTCGATGCGTGGACGATTTTTGACTTGAAGATCTTGGATCAGGTTGCAGAAATCATGACGGAGTGCACAGCCGCACTCATTTCCCTGATCAGCGAAGAATCTTTTTCAATAGCATTACCCACGACAATTACATCGGCACCTGCCTTGCAATTGCGATATGCCTTTTCGGGCTCAGCAATGCCACCACCAATGATCAATGGCATTTCAATTTTTTGTGCAACCGATTCGATCATTGATTCAGAGACCGGTCGTTTGGCGCCGCTTCCCGAATCCATGTAGATCAATTTCATGCCCAGCATTTCCCCTGCCATGGCTGTGCACATGGCAATTTCATTTTTATCGTGTGGGATGGGCGACGCATTGCTGATATAGGAAACGGTGGTAGGTGCACCCCCATCGATGACCATGTATCCGGTTGACAATATTTCCAAACCGCTTTGTCGTACGGTTGGGGCGGAGACTACATGTTGGCCAATGAGTAGCTCCGGGTTACGGCCGGATATAAGAGAGAGGTATAATAATGCATCGGCATACTTGCTGAGTTGCGTGGGACTGCCGGGAAATAAGATCACGGGGATGGAGCAATTATCCTTAATATGTTTCACGACATCATCAAGGTGATTGCTGATGACAAGACTTCCGCCCACCAAAAAATAATCGACGTGTGCGGATATCGAAAGATCCATGAGTTCATCCAGCAGGGAGTGGTTCACTTTGTCGGGGTCGATCAGAACTGCGAATGATTTATGTCCGGTCTTTTTTCTTTCTTCCAGCGATTTGTAAATTTTTATCTTCATCCAATTCCTGTTAGATATATACAAAATTGCAAAAAAATGTCTTTATAATGAGTATTAGCCCGGTTATATATGTTGTGGCGGAAGGATATATTGGATATAAAATTTTTAACTTTAAGAAAAACGTATCGCAAATAACTACAAAAACGTTTTATAAAAAACTTTAAAGAACGAAATTTTTGGTGTTACCAGTTTTTTAATTTTCTGTAACCGTAAAGTTACTTAGTAGCAAGGATTCCACGCGATCGATTTGCCGAAACCCAGCAAATTCAATTATTCCAGGACACAGGCATTTCAAGATGCTTGCTGGTTTTGGATTTCAGACTGAGCCAGGATCCGATTTTATTTTTTACAAATACACTGCGAATTTTCCAAAACTTTTTTTGATAAAAAATGTTGAAAAAAAAGGAAATGCAATACGAGCAAGCCTTTCCATTGCTTATCCACATTGTGTTAATATTTGAAGGTTTGAAATGATTGATGATAAAAATACTTTCGTCATCACCTCTCGCTCAGAGAGAGCCTGCGGCCCAAAACCCAACTAAATTCTTTTTAATTATGACTACCGGAAAACAAAATTCCCGCAAAGCGGGACTGCAGTTTCGTCGTCGCTTTACAAAGGACGATGTAAATGTTTTTGACCAATTTGAATATGACTACCGTACCAGTGTTATTCGTAATCCAAGCGGAGAAGTGGTGTTTGAAATGAATAACGTTGAAGTTCCCAAA
>DASYSW010000358.1:0-6310 GCA_036002905.1 Chitinophagaceae bacterium | reverse complement strand
CTCATTCGCGAAAAACATGACCCCGCTCCTCAAAAGCAGGAAAATTGATTTTGCTCTTGTTTTTGCGGTGAATGAGAATCAATTGAATGGCATTTTGAGGGACGTTATGCCGGCTTTAAAGGAAGATTCTAAATTCTGGGTGGCCTATCCGAAAACTACCTCCAAAATTGTTACCGATCTGAACCGGGACAGCAGTTGGCAGCAGTTAACATCTGCCGGCTACGAAACCGTCAATGAGGTAGCATTGGACCATGTCTGGAGTGCCGCCCGTTTTGAAAGGCCAACCGTTAAGAGGTCTCGTCACAGGGCTCAGATGCAATTGGAAGAAGCGTAAATCGTTTCATTAATGTTCTAAACCATCCCGGTCAAACGCAGTCCCGGGATGGTTTTTTATTTTTGGGGATGCCGTTAAATGTTGAAATAAAGGCCAGGACAAACCACCCAGAATTTATCCGGAGCTATTTGAAAAATGGCCAGGCCGATTTTAAGGGTACCGACTTCCAGACGGACACTTACTTTAATGTTTTAACCGGAAGGCTAAAGCTAAGAGAGGGTAATATTGAAAACAACCTGATCTACTACGAAAGGCAGAATATTTCAGGTGCAAAAGAATCCAGCTTTCAATTAGTCCGGGTTCCTGATGCAAAAGGGCTCAAAGATGTCCTTACAAGATCACTTGGGGTCAAAGTTGTGGTTAAAAAGAAGCGGGAAATTTATTTTATAAATAACGTGAAGTTTCATATCGATGAGGTCGAAAGCCTGGGAGATTTTACTGAGATCGAGGCCAGTGATCTTTATACGGACATTCCTAAGGAGGAATTACAAATGCAGTGCGACTTTTATTTAAACGAACTCAGAATCAAAAAGGAGGACCTGGTCTCGGTTTCGTATAGCGATATGTTGTTTGAATTGATAAAATGATCATCGCAATATCACGGTGCCTAACTTTTCGGTAATTGCTTTTTCCATGTTCTTTAAGTGTTCGTGCGTGCGAAACAATACTTCCTGCTCTTCTCTCGAATGCGTTTTTTCGAGGTCAGCGTGATTTTCATTAAGCATCCTTTTGATCTTTCGAAGTTTAAGATAGTTCAATGCCGATTCAACTTGTTCATGAGTCCGATCCTCTTCCGCCTTCAAATAGGTCATTAATTTTTCGTCATTGCCGCGTGAGACCGTTTTTATAAATTGCTCGTAGCTCTGCTCGAATAATTGTTTCTGATATCCTGTCGCCTGGCTGTACTCTTTTTTCCAGTGTTCGCTTTCTTCGTATGGAAAATTAAGTAACGAAACAGCAAGCGAACTGACCTTTGTGTCGGGGTGATAAATAAAATAATTTTTGTTTACATGCTGGGGAGCCGTCGCGATTTGTTCCTTAAAGGCATTTATTAACCTGACAATATCAGGATTGTCCAATAGGGTCTCGTCAATCATCTCTGAAAAGATATGGTCAGCGATCAATTGCTTGTCATCCCAATATCTGAGTCCATATTCCAGGAGTATTCTCGCGAGTTCCCGTTCCTGCAATTCGTCTTTGAATAAAAGATTAAAAGTAGCATCATCATAGTCCGTTTCCTGTGCCTTCTTCGCATTTTCCTCGTGAAGCCTTGCTTCTTCATGCCGATAGCTATCGGGAGGTAATGCTTTTTCCTGCGTTACAAGCCGGTTGCGGATGAATTTATTCACCAGCGCGTGCAAGCCACTTTCATCGATCTTTAAAATTTCAGAACATTGCTTGATATAGTCCTGTTGTTTGGTAAAATCTTCCGCTTTATTAATGCGTGAGATCGTTTCAGCAATTTGGTTAACAACCTCTGCTTTTTTATTTGAATCTGAACCGGCATCCTTTAATGCGACATTGAGCTGGAATAAAATAAAATCTCTCTTATTCTTTTGAATAAATTCGCGAAAGACAGTTGGGCCTACTTTGTTTACATAGCTGTCGGGATCTTCGTTGTCAGGTATAAGGACCAATTTCACATTTAGCCCTTCTTCCAATGCCATGTCCAGTCCGCGCAGCGCTGCCTTTATACCGGCAGCATCGCCATCGTAAATGATTGTAAGGTTGTTGGTATATTTCTTTATCAGTCGCAACTGATCGACGGTAAGAGATGTCCCGCCACTGGCAACCACATTTTCAATACCTGACTGGTGAAGCGAAATAACGTCGGTATAACCCTCTACCAGTAAACATTCGTTTGACTTATCGATGGTTTGCCTGGCAAAATAGGATCCGTACAAGATCTTACTCTTAACATAGATTTCGTTTTCGGGGGTATTAATGTATTTCGGCGCCCTGTCATTGCTTTTTAAAATTCTTGCGCCAAAACCCAGAACCTTGCCACTGTGATTGTGTACAGGGAAAATGACACGGCCGCGATAATTATCCTGTAATTGTTCATGCCGATTTACAACCAACCCTGTTTTTAAAAGTAATTCAGCATTGTATTGTTTGGCGGTTGCTTCTTTTGCGAATGCATCTTTTTGTTCAGGAGAATAACCCAGTTGAAATTTCTTAATGACCTCCTCCCGAAAACCTCGTTCCTTCAGATAACTCAACCCGATATCTTCGCCTTCCTCTGTTTCAAATAACTGTTTTGTGAAAAATTGCTGGGCAAAACTGTTGATGATATATAAGCTGTCGGCGGTTTGTACTTGTTGGCGCTGTTCATCTGTGGTAAACGTTTCTTCGATCTCGATTCCATATTTATTGGCGAGCCATTTTAATGCTTCGACGTAGCTGTACTTTTCATGTTCCATGATGAAGCTGATCGTATTGCCACTACGACCGCAGCCAAAGCATTTATAAATTTCCTTTGACGGGGAAACTGTAAATGAAGGAGTCTTCTCATTGTGAAAAGGACAAAGGCCCAAATAATTTGCTCCGCGCTTTTTTAATTTTACAAACCCCCCGATTATATCAATAATATCAATTCGGGCGAGAATTTCTTGTATCGTGGTTTGGGAGATCATTCAAATGGGAAAATAGGAAAGTTTCGCTCCAATTTATGAAAAGACATCAAGAAATTTCTTCATCAACGGCGCGGAAAAAGGAAAAATTCCTATTGGTTTTCTAGTTCCATGATCTTTTCGAATACTTTTTCGTATTCTGAGTTTTGGACCGCCAGGTCATCACAAACCTTTTTATAATCCGTCTCTGTTTGAAGGAACTTATTTTTATCAGAATAAGTCGCTGGATCAGCTAAGGCAGCTTCCAGTTGTTGTTTTTTTTCATTCAGGTTTGCGATCTTCTCTTCTAGTTGCTGAAAAATTCTTTGTTGTTTCTGCAGCTCTTTTTTGACCGTGGATGGCACTGATTTTATCGCGGATTGAGCCGATTTGGCTGCGGATTTTACCGATTCCTTTAGCTGATTTTTGCCGGTCTCTTGAATTTCAGGACTCCCGGCTGCAGACTCCTCCGAAAGAGTCCTTGCAGACCGACTGCTCGCAGCCAACTGCTTATCAATTACAGTCGATTGGCGATTCATTCTTTCTTTCCACTGCACATATTCGTTGTAGCCACCCTTGAATTCTTTTATCTTGTGATCCACAATTTCCCATATCTTATTTGCCGTCTTAGAAATAAAAAATCGGTCGTGGCTTACCAAAATATAACTTCCTTCATACCTGTTTAACGCTTCCACGAGCAAATCGCTACTGTGCATATCAAGATGATTGGTCGGCTCATCCAATAATAAAAAATTTGCCTTGCTGATAATTGTTTTTGCCAGGGCTACTCTTGCTTTTTCACCACCGCTTAATACCCGTATTTTTTTATCAACCTCATCACCGCTAAAAAGGAAACAACCTAACAGAGTTCTCAATTCTAATTCAGTTTTCTGACTGCCGCATTCTTTCATTTCGTCCAGCACCGTGTTATTTATGTTCAATGCTTCCAGTTGATGCTGGGCGTAAAATGCTTCTTCGACGTTATGTCCCCATTTTCTTTCTCCGCCGAAAGTCTCAGTTCCTGCAATGATGCGGAGCAGTGTGGACTTGCCTTTTCCGTTTGCGCCGATCAACGCAATCTTATCTCCCCGGTCAATCTCGACGGATGAATGCTTAACAATCAGGTTTTCCCCGAAAGATTTGGAGACGTCTTTCAACTCTACCAATACTTTACCAGGGATTTTATCGACGCGGAAGTTGATCTTGATGTTGGGCCTTTCCACTTCCACATCTTCAATTCGTTCCAATTTTTCTAAACGTTTTAAAGCGGATTGGGCCTGGGCCGCCTTTGTCGCTTTGGCCCTGAATCTTTCTATAAATCTTTCCTGTTGTCGAATATACTCCTGCTGGTTCTCATAAGCTCTCTGTTGCAATGCAATTCTTTCAGCTTTTTCTTTTTCATAGAAATCATAATTACCGTTATAAATATGTAGTTCTTTTTGGTAGAGCTCAACGATCTTTGTTACCATACGATTTAAAAAGTATTTATCGTGGCTTACAATCACCACCGAGCCCTGGTAATGTTGCAAATATTTTTCCAGCCATTCAATGGAGGGAAGATCGAGATGGTTGGTCGGTTCATCCAGTAACAAAAGATCGGGTTGTTGAAGGATCATTTTTGCAAGCAAGACTCTCATTCTCCATCCCCCGCTGAATTCATTATAGGGCCGCTTCAGATCACTGTTGGCGAATCCAAGACCCTGCAGCACTTCTTCCGTTTTATGATGGATTGTATATCCTCCAAGTGTTTCCAGCTTGTGAAGTTTGTCAGCGTACTCGTGTAATAGTTTTTCGTCCTGGGATTTTTCCAGCCGGTGACCCAAGTCTTCAATTTCTTTCTCCAGTTGCAAAACTTTTTCAAAGGCACCCAATGCAACTTTTAAAACTGAATCGCTCGTGTCAAAGCTTAACAGGTCCTGGTGAAGGTAACCGATGCTCGTCTCGCGACTTCTCTCGACCGTTCCTTTTGAAGGTTGATAGTCGCCTGCCAGTACCTTTAGAATGGTTGATTTTCCTGTTCCATTGTAGCCGATCAGCCCAATGCGTTCGTTCGGCTGGATATGCCAGGTAGCATCTTCTACCAGAGTACGGGCTCCAAATTCGAATGTTAGATTTTGTAAACCTGCGAGCATAGTTGTGAATTGTCAATTGTGAATTGTCAATGGGCAATTGTCAGTTGTCTTTGTTGTTGGGTCCAATCATCCCTGTAAGTAATTTGAAACAGTTAATCATTGATCGACCCAGGTTCTCGGTATCAATTTCAGTCAAATACTTGAGATCACTTGCTATATCTAACGCGGCGTCAATTTCAATAACCGATCCTCTCGACACTTCGTAATATCTTTTTCTTTCCGTTGGTGATTTTCTTGAGGCGCCTTCAGCAATATTTAAATGAACTGAAAGAGCCGCTCTTCTGATTTGCGTCACCATTCCGAATTTTTCCTCGCCAGGCAATTTCATCGTAAGGCGATAGCATTCGAACACAAATTCTCTTGATATTCCATAAATATCAAGTTTTTGGTGGTTTAGTTTTAAAAACATAGGAAAAGTTTAAGGTTTTGTACGTCATATTCACAATTCACCATTCACAATTCACAAAAATACTTTGATTTATCTTTGATAAAATTCTTTTCGGCTATGAAAAAAGTTCTGCTGATCTATTTGGTGTTGATCATGGGCATTGTTACATGGTATTATGCGGTGGGGAAAGAGAACAGGGTGTTTGATAATTCAAAGGCAACTGCCTTGAAAGTAAGCAAACATAGCAAAGAGTTCAACGAATCAATGCAGGCGGTAATGGACAATTATTACAAAATGACCGATGAGTTTATAAAAGGCGATACTCTTTCAATAAATAAATCCGCTGCCAGATTGAAATCTGCCCTCGATAGCCTGAAGATAGACGAATTGCAGAGGGATTCATCTATTTATGAAACGGCAGCGAGTATTTGGGGTGATACAAAAACGGAGATCGATGGAATGCAGACCGATCCTTCCCTCCAGGCCAAAAAAGAATCCCTGAATCTTTTTTCCAATGAATTATTTACCCTCTTACTTACTATTCACTACGATCTTTCCAAACTTTACTGGCAGGAATGCTCTTCGGCGTTTGGAGAAGATACACCCGGAAACTGGATCAGCGAAAAAGAGCAATCAAAAAACCCTTACGATAAAAACGATTGCGCTGTCGTAAAAAAAGTGATCAATTTTATGCCTGCCGATTCGACGAAGAAATAAGCCTATTTTTTTGCAGAGAACAAGGTCCATGGATAAGCCATCATGTTGTCCAGGTACCTTGACTGCCATGCATATTCGGGGTGAAATTTGTAAAACGCATCGCCGATAAAATTGCCGCCACAGGGAT
>DASYSW010000357.1:0-21577 GCA_036002905.1 Chitinophagaceae bacterium | reverse complement strand
GTAGGCACTGTCAAGCATGGATGTCATTTCCTTGGTAAGATTTTCCTTTTGCCGTATGTTATGGATCTCAATTTCTTTCTCGCTAAGTATATATTTCAAATCCTTTATCTGGTTCATCAATCCTTCGTTCTCTTCTTCCATCAATTTTTGTTTCTCTTCATTTTCCTTTGCTACCTCAATATTTTCCAGCAATTGATTGATTTTTTCATTGTGCTCCAGTAAACTTGCCTGTGCAATTCGCAATTGTTCCATATAACCGGGCTTGCTCTCTGTCACTACCGTTTTCTGCGTTGATTCCAACTCCGATTGGCTCCGCTTTTGCTGCCTGCGCAACTCATCGATCTGTTCTTTATAAATTTGATTGCTTTCCTGGAATTCCGACAACTGGCCCTGCATCTCCTCCATATCCTTTTCTTTCTTCTCTATCTCGTTAAAATATTTCAACTTCCATTCATCAACTGCTTGTTTGTTCCTGTCCGTTTCGATGGATGAGCCCTTAAGACTGCGGCGGCTGGTAATAAAGAAATGAATAACTATTCCGAGTGTAACTGCACAGAAAAACAGCACAACTAATTCGACAATCGAAAGATTTAGTGTCATGTGGCTTTAGCGAATTCAGTAAAACTACGGTAAACTATAAAAAATTTACGAGTCCTGAAAATATAGGGCTATCGAAATTATGCACAGACCTGCTTTAAACTTAAAGCGGGCAGATCAAAGCCTGGTAAGTATCCGGATGGGAAAAATACTTATAGCCAGTTATTAAAAAAGACAGAGGGGCTCAGAAATTAGTTGGAGACGAGTGTGCCTACCTTTTCACCGGTAACAACCCGACGAAGATTTCCGGGCTTATTCATATCAAAAACCACAATCGGCAAATTGTTTTCCATGCATAATGTAAATGCCGTCATATCCATGACGCGAAGATTTTTGGAAATACATTCATTAAAACTTATCTGGTCATACTTGGTCGCTCTGGAATTTTTCTCCGGGTCTTCCGAGTAAATTCCATCTACTCTTGTGCCCTTCAGGATCACATCGGCTTTAATTTCTATCGCTCTCAATACTCCTGCGGTATCGGTTGTGAAATAAGGGTTCCCGGTACCCGCGCCAAATATTACCACCCTTCCCTTTTCTACATGTCGTATGGCGCGGCGGCGAATATAAGGTTCGGCGATCTGTTCCATTTTAATAGCGCTTTGCAGCCGTGTATAGACGCCCGCTTTTTCAAGACTCGCCTGCAAAGCCATCCCATTAATGACGGTTGCCAGCATCCCCATATAATCACCATGCGCTCTTTCAATCCCGGTCTCAGCTTCATTCATGCCACGGTAAATATTTCCACCGCCGATTACCACAGCTACCTGGACATTTAACTCCGTGATAGATTTGATATCTGATGAGTATTGCGAAAGGACCTCAGGATCGAGACCGAAATTTTTATCACCCATCAAAGACTCACCGGAAAGTTTTAGTAGAACACGTTTGTATTTTGGAAGCATGAACGAATGCCGGGTTTAGATGACCAATTGTCAATTGCGCAGCGAAGATAGGGGATTCTGCTTATTGGTTACTGTCACTTGCCGCACTCCCACGCTTAACAAAAAAAACTCCGGCGTGTGCCGGAGTTTTTGAATATTCATCTCAAAAAATTATTATCCTAATGCTACTCTTTTGAATTCTGTTACTTTCAAATCACCGCTGACGCTCTTCAAATAATCACCAACGGTTTTACCCCCATCTTTTACAAATGCCTGGGCCAATAAAGTCTGTTCTTTGAAGAATGAATTGAGCTTGCCGGCTGCAATTTTATCGAGCATATCCGCAGGCTTACCAGCCATCTTTGGATCATTCTTCAATTGTTCCAAAGCAATGTCTTTTTCGCGTGCAATGATATCAGCAGGCACGCTGTCAGCATCTACTGCTACGGGGCTAAGCGCAGCAATCTGCATTGCTACATCTTTTCCCGCTTCAGCAGCTTCTTTATTTAAACCAACCAAAACACCGATACGATATGCTCCGTGAATATATGAAGCCACATACGGCGCATCTACTCTGTCAAATTTTGTAATGCCGATCTTTTCACCAATAGAAGCCAATTTATCATTTACAAGGTCAGAAACCCTGGAGGCATTGACTGTTGCATTATTTAATTCATCAAGTGTCTTAACATTATTTGTGATCGCCGCATCTGCAATGGTTTGAGCGAAGGCAACGAAGTCAGCATTCTTACTTACAAAATCAGTTTCACAACTTACACAAACAACAATACCGGTCCTGTTATCAGCCGTTGTTTTTGCGATTACAACACCTTCTTTTGCTTCACGATCGCTACGCTTGGCAGCCACTTTCTGTCCCTGCTTACGCAACCAGTCAATGGCAGCTTCAAAATCTCCGTTGGTTTCTGTTAGTGCTTTGCGACAATCCATCATTCCTGCACCCGTCATTTGGCGCAGCTTATTAATATCCTGTGCACTTATTGTTACTGTACTCATATTCTAGATCCTCTATGGAACAAATTTTTAGTTACGAATATTGTTTCCCTTTTTAATTCTCAAAGGTTAGAGGCTTAGCGTCTGCCTCCTCCACCTCTTTGTCCGCCACCACTTGGTGTTCTCCGTCTTTGTCCTCCACCGGCTCCTGGACTCCCGGTTCTTGGTCTGCCACCGCGACCACCTTCAGCCTCAGCCTCTGCAAGCAATTTGGCTGCTTTCTTTTCATTCTCATCGGACGTTGTTTCCTCAACCTCTTCTTCTTTTGCAGCCTGCCGTTCGGCTAAACCTTCGGCTATAGCTGCAGTAAGATAATTAGCAATGATCGCAATTGATTTCGTTGCATCATCATTTGCAGGAATGGCAAAATCAACTTTATTAGGATCGCAGTTTGTGTCCACAACTCCAAAAGTTGTAATGCCCAGGCGTTTTGCTTCCGCAAGTGCGATGTGCTCATGACCGATGTCAACGATAAACAATGCCGCGGGAACACGACCCAGCTGGGCAATCCCACCTAACACCTTTTCCATTTTTTCCTTATCACGGCTCAAAGTCAGGCGTTCTTTTTTTGTAATGCTATCGAAAGTTCCATCACCAAGCATTTTTTCAATGCTCTGCATTTTCTTTACGCTCTTGCGAACAGTGTTGAAGTTCGTTAACATTCCACCCAACCAGCGCTCCGTCACAAAAGGCATGTTCACCCTGCGTGCGCATTCATTGATAATATCTTTAGCCTGTTTTTTTGTACCGACAAACAATATCTTTTTACCACTGCGTGCGATCTGTTTCATGGCGGCCGCAGTTTCCTGCAGGCATTCTACCGTTTTGTTCAGGTCAATGATGTGAATTCCTTTTTTCTCAGCAAAGATGTAAGGCAACATCTTCGGGTTCCACTTCTTGCGCAGGTGTCCAAAATGAACACCAGCTTCTAAAAGTTGCTGTTGAAGAGAAGTGCTATTTTCCATTATAAAAAATGATTTATCGTTTACTGTTTTTGTTTGGTTTTACAATCCGTGGTTTTATCTTAATCATAAACCAGGAACCATTAACGTTTGGAGAACTGGAAGCTCTTTCTTGCTTTTTTATGTCCGAATTTTTTACGCTCAACAGACCTGGGATCACGTTTTAGCAAGCCTGCTGCCTTCAATGCCGGGCGAAATTCAGCATTCAATTCAACAAGTACACGCGAAATACCTAACATGGCTGCTTCGGCCTGCCCTTTATAACCGCCACCGGAGGCGCTGATTTTTACGTCAAACTTATTTAATGCGTCAATAGTTTTTAACGGACGCTCCACCTGGTTTTGCAGATATACCAGTGGAAAATATTGTTTATAGTCTTTGTCATTCACTGTGATCTTGCCATCTCCTTTGGAGATAAACACTCTTGTCACAGCTTCTTTACGACGACCGACTCCGTTTCTTTGTTTTTCCATTTTTTATAATTTGTCCTGTTAATTATCGGGATTGCAATTAAAATTTTAATTCTTTCGGTTGCTGTGCTCCGTGAGGATGTGCGTCGCCAACGTACACAAATAATTTTTTGAACATTTTGCGACCCAACCGATTTTTAGGAAGCATACCTTTTACTGCTCTTTCGATAACGACTTCAGGACGACGCTTCATTAAATTCTTTGCAGTCTCTTCTTTACGACCACCCGGGTAGCCACTGAAAGTGTCATAAATCTTTTCGTCTAGTTTGTTTCCTGTAAAAACTACTTTGTCACAATTGGTGACAATAATATAATCACCACAGTCGACGTGAGGAGTATAGTATGCCTTGTTTTTACCGCGAAGAACCGCGGCAATTTTAGCACACATACGTCCTACGGTTTGATTGGTACCGTCTACAACATACCAGTTATGTTGTACGGTAGCCGCATTGGCATGTTTTGTTGTAAAATGTAAATTGCTCATTAAATCAGGCTTTATCTATTGGAATTTCCAATAGTTGGTTAATAAAATAACAGCAAGCCATCCCCCACTGTTACCCAATCCGTAATTAAAAATTGGGGTCGCAAAGATAGGTCTAAGTAAGGCGGACCACCAAAATTCAGAGGAAGATTTTTTTATGGCACCTTTACAACTGGTTGATTTACAATAAAAATTTTGATCATAAATTTTAATGGCCTACCACCCAGCTCGCCGATTGAAAAATTTCAGCCGTTTCAGGTCAAAATGTTTTAACGACTTACCCTATTTTTTGATTAACATAACAAGATCATTGTTCAATCAAAAATAATCCTGGCCGTCCATTTCCTGGAAAACCGCTCTGACATATCGTTCTCATTTTTTCAACATCTCTCCTGGGGAAGTAATTAACCTTATATGAAAAAACTCTTTTGGGTGCATTGATCGATACACCTAAATTAGCAGATAATATCACTCTTTTACTAACCTTTTAAATCAAGTATTATGGCAAAAGCCGCAAAAAAGAAAGCAGCAAAAAAAGCTCCTGCAAAAAAGAAAGTTGCAAAAAAAGCACCCGCTAAGAAGAAATCTGCAAGAAAACCAAACGCCGCTTTTATGGCAGCACTCAACCCGAGCAGTACACTCGCTGAAGTGATCGGTGCCAGGGCAATGGCAAGAACTGAGATGGTTAAAAAGATCTGGGATTACATTAAGAAAAATAACCTGCAGGATAAAAAGAACAGGAGAATGATCAATGCAGATGGAAAACTTAGACCTCTGTTTGGCAAGGATCAGATTTCAATGTTCGACCTCGCAAAAGTAATAAGCAAGAACGTTAAATAAGTGTTCATTCATTAGCACCCGTATTGCCAGTAAACTAAAGTGAATGCCAACTCACCTTCTTGGCCGAACAAGTTTTGGCGATCTGAAAAATACAGGCAACTTAATAACGATCGAAGAAGCTGATAAATTATTAAACGAATGGGTGCCAAATGATCGGTTACGATTACATATGAAGCAGGTCGCTTCATTAATGAGATCGTGGGCCATCGAAAAAGAAAATGCAGATGAACAAACTGCACTAAAATGGGAATTAGCAGGATTACTACATGATGCGGATTGGGAAAAATATCCCGATGATCATTGCCGCATCATTATTGAAGAGTTGGAAAAACGAAATATTGATCCTGAAATAATTCGCTGTATCGCTTCTCATGGCCCACGATATTTTGGCGTAGAACCTGAAACGACAATGGAGAAAATGATCTATGCCTTTGATGAACTCTCCGGGTTTGTTCATGCCGCGGCTCTTATTCGTCCTACAAAATATGACGGCATGGATGTGAAATCAATCACAAAAAAATTAAAAACTCCCTCGTTTGCCGCACAGGTTAACCGTGATGATATTAACGATGCGATTTCGAGAATTGATGTTTCACTGGAACAACTTATTGAATTTATCATACCGCATCAGAAAAACGTTTCTCTCTAAGCAACCGGTTCAAAATTTTTAATTGCCCCACAACCATTGCTTCGTCCGCATTCTGAATTTTTAAGCTTTTCGTCTTATTCATTACGAGATGGTACGCTGATTCATAGTGAGAATGTAAAGGGGAATTGCTCACCAGGATCACATTGTAATCAACTCCAACCAGTTCTTTCATTTCCGTCCCAATCAACAAACCACTGAGGTAGTGATAATTTTCCCCGCGGGAGAGCTTTTGGAACAAATCATTTGTTCTTATTTTAAAAGAACTATTCAAAAGATTGGAGTGTAAACTTTCTTTGACACCTGCTTGAAACGACTTGTTGATTTTGTCAGTTTCCAGATCTGACACTCCTTCAATGCCTGCAGACAAAATACTTTTCTCTGAAAGCAAGGCAAAAAACTCACCCGTCATATATGTTTTAATCCCCACTGCCTTTCTGTCTCTAACGGTCACGTGTTTTGAGTGAGTGCCTGGAAAAATAAATAACTGCTCTTGTTCATCAGGACCACAACCTACTAATTGCGTTTCCTCGCCACGCATTGCATCATTTTCTGTCCTGGCTCCGGATATAAAAATGATATCATGGTTAAACTCATTATTTGCCTCAGTAAATTCTGTGATCAGGTCTGACCCATCTGCAGAGAATGGCACTCCTTTATATGGAAGGTCGATCATACCCATCGTAGAACATGCCATTCCCGAAATAACCAAAGGGAATCCATCGAGGGAATAATCCAATGTCTTTTCTATCGATCCTATACATTGGCTGATCCTGTCCAGATAAAAGGAGAAGCGTCGATCCTCGGTTTTGCCGGCCTGCTTCCATAAGTCAAAAACTTTTGCAATGCCCTCGTTGGAATTCTTCTCGGCAATGATCTTCTCACCAGCTATTTCAACAAGTCGTAATCTAAATGACGTAGTGCCCCAATCGCAACTGAGAAATTTTTTCATTGTCCAATTTGATGTTATTCAGAAATAGCCTTTACAAATTTGCGGGCATTTTCTGTAACCCGGTTCAAATACTCAACGGTAATTTTATTCTTCACGTCTACCAGGGAAGTTCCGATACCAAAGGCAACAGCGCCGGCTTTTTTAAATTCTGAAATATTTTCTGGAGTGATACCTCCTGTTGGCATCATTGGGATTTGCGAAAGTGGTCCGCGTAAAACTTTTATATAATCTGCATTTGTAGCAGGAAAAATTTTAATAATGTCTCCGCCATTTGACCACGCACTGACAACTTCGGTAGCCGTGTATGCACCGGGGATACTAACTATCCCTAATTTTTTTGTTGTTGTGATGGTCTCAATATTTACATTGGGGGAAATGATGAATTTCGCACCTGCCTCAATGGAGAGCTCTGCGTCAGCAGCACTGAGCACAGTTCCCGCGCCGATGAACATGTTCTTCATTTTTCCGGTAAGTTCCTTAATGACCTGTATAGCGTTTTGTGAATTCAGCGTGACTTCCAGGATATTCACACCACCCAATTGAAGAGCTTCGGCAATTTTCAACACATCGGCAGGATCAGCACCGCGAATGATCGCGACAATTTTATTTTTTAGGATTTGATCGAGTATGGTCATTCGTTACCCTACTTAATTGAAAACTTTTTACTGATGTCATCGTATTCCAGGATCAGGTTATTTGAATCTCCTTTTTCGTCAAAAATCTTTTCCCAGGTATTTAAAGGCTCCCATATCATTGTTCCTTTCCCTTTATCATTCGGGAGATTAAAGGCAATATCATTTACTTCTTTTTTTAATTGTGAGTATTCAACTACAATGATATCTTTTGAATAACGTGTTGCAATGTCGCTAAGGTTATTTCTCAGGTCATCCAATGTTCCATGCCATTTTGGATAATATGATTCACCAATCACATCAAAATAGACGCCCCGGGAAAGCATGTTGTTAAGAAAGAATACAGATTCATCATTCTGTCCGCCAAGCGCAATATGTAATAACGTGACGATGGAAGGATCTACACTTAATACAGCATCAGTACCTGCTTTTATTAATTGAGCAAGGCTGTCCAAATGACTTACGTGCCCGTCCGGCCAGATCATGCCATGATTAATCTCATTTCCAATCTGCACCATATCGGGCGTTGTGCCCTGGGCTTTTAATTCCGTGACCACCCTTTTTGTAAACGCATACATGGAGTCTTTCAGCACAGGGAAACTTAGACCTTTCCATGCAGATGGCTTGAATTGTTTTCCCGGATCGGCCCATGTATCGCTATAATGAAAATCGAGCAGGAATTTGAGGCCTGCTGCTTTAATTCGTTTTGCCATTTGCTTTGTATGTTCAAGATCACAAAAACCTTTTTTTGGGGAATAGCCACTATCGGCAGCAGGATCATTAAAGATTCTTAACCTGATATAATTAAATCCATGATCTTTTAAAATCTGGATAGCGTCTTTATGAATTCCTTTGTCGCTAAATTTCATCCCCCGTTCTTCCAATTGGGGCAAAAAAGAAATGTCTGCCCCTAAAACTTTCCCGGTATTTTTTTTAATTACTGAAGGATTTTTATTTTCAATTATCGAAGAAGTCGAAGGAGAAATTGTGAAAATATCAGTAGAGCCGGCGTACAGACTATCACTCTTTGCTTCAAATTTGATTGCGCCCGGTGTTTTACCAGCCTGGATGATCACCTGGCATTTTCCATTGAACAAATGACGTTGCCAGTTGCCATCAAAAATTTTATCGGGCTCATGACTGCTGGGATCACCATTGCCAACGCCAATGATCTTCGCATCTCCACCAATGGAAAATGTAACAAGGTTGTTAGCATCCGGGACTTCACGACCTTGTTTGTCGACTACGGTAATGTTGATCACCGCGGCATCCTTTCCATCAGCAAGCATAGTCGTCTTATAGGGTGTGACAACCACTTCCGATGCTTGTCCCGTTGTCTCTACTTTTGTCGTGATCCGTCTGCCTTTTTTATATGCGACCGCTTCCAACGTTCCCGGCTCATAGTTGACCGCCCATTGCAAGTGACTGTTACGCGGCATATCCTTTTTGCCCAAACTCTTTCCATTCAAAAACAATTCAACATTATCTGCATTGGTATTCACCCAAACATCGATTGGTTTTCCTTCTTTGCCTTTCTCCGAAGGAGCCCTTGCGGACCAGTTCCAATGCGGCGAAATATGCAGCACATCTTTGTCGGTCCACCATGATTGATAGTAGTAATAAATATTTTTAGGAAAGCCGCACATGTCCATGATCCCAAAATGGGAATTGATATTGGGCCATTGATAAGGCGTTGGCTCGCCGCGATAATCAAATCCTGTCCACACATATCCACCCATCCACCAATCATTGGGGGCGCAAAGTTTCCACCATGTTTCTGCTGTACTCGCCCACCATGGAAATGTAATATCCTGGTCCGGAACATATGCACGAACAGAATCTTTTTCATAAATACCTCTCGTGGTCACAGTGCTTCCCATTTCTGTTCCCATCACAGGTTGATTAGGATGATCCCTGTGATAATCGGCAGCTGCAAAATGCCGGTAATTAAATCCACGCACCGGGATCACTTCATTAACGCCTTTGAAAACGTTTGCTAGATCCGAAGCATACGTGCATGTTCTTGTCGGGTCAAATTCTTTTTGTTTTATAATTAATGTTTGAGCAATTCTTTTTCCATAACTTGTCGCTTGCACGCCAAACTCCTCATTGGCGATTGACCACATAAAAACACAGGCACGACTCCGATCTCTTTTTATCAAGCGCTCAAATTGATCGATGTATTCGGGACTGCTGTTCAATAAGCGGTTTTCATCAAGTACCAGTATTCCCAGGCTGTCGCAAGCATCAAGCAATTCAGGTGTCGGTGGATTGTGACTTGTGCGATAAGAATTTACTCCCATGTCTTTTAACAACCTGATACGATAAAATTGAAGATAATCAGGCAGTGCACTTCCCAGTCCAGCGTGATCCTGGTGACAACACATACCCTGGATCTTGACATACTTACCATTTACAAACAATCCTTTTGTTGATACATTAATCGTACGGATACCAAATCGCTGTACCTGATTGTCTATTATTTTTCCATTGACCTTTATCGAAGATGTGACGCGATAGAGATAAGGAGTTTCAAGGGACCAAAGTTTTGGGCTGGCCACTGTAACCTTTTGTTTAATCGTCTTTGTTTCATTTATATTAAGTGAAACAGGTTGCTCTGTTGTTTTGCCAATTAATTTTCCATCACGATCTGTAACAATCGCACTTACCGTAACAGATGACGAAGACAAACTTTGATTTGCAACCGAAGTTTCGATAGTGACTGCAGCTGAATTATTCTGAACGTTCGTATAAACAAAAACTCCATTCTGTGCAATGTGGGTATTGTTGTATTCATTCAACCAGACATGGCGATAAATCCCTGCACCTTCGTAAAACCACCCTTCATATTGTGAAGCGTCTACCCTAACCACTAAAACATTTTCACGGTCGTAATTGATATAATCCGTGATGTCGAACGATTTCCCTATATAACCGCTCAGATTATTTCCCAAATAAAATCCATTAAGCCAAAAATTGGCATTTCTGAAAACTCCATCAAACTGGACCTGGAAACGATGGCCGGAATCCGATTTGGCGACAGCAAAATGTTTACGGTACCAACCAATGCTCGTTTCGGGAAATAAACCACCGACGGCTTTATACCCATGCGACACCAGGTCATCATTCTTCACATTCGCAAATGGAAGTTCGACTGCCCAATCGTGTGGCAGATCCAAACTTCTCCAATCATCATCTTTAAACCTCGGATCAATGGCAGTGCCTGGTGCATTGCCTGTTTTAGAAAATATAGTAGTGAGACCATAGTTGAAATCTTTTGCAGGATCTGCTACGTGTCCAAAATGAAATTTCCAGCCTTCATCAAAGTCAATCTTTTTTCGAACGGAGGTTGTTTGTGCTGGTGAAATAAGGCAAAGAAAGAAGGCAGGCGCAAGAAAAAAGAAACCGTAAATTTTTTTCATGTGGCAGTATTTAAAACAGAATATTTTGCAAAAAAATTTTATATGGTGCCACTAGAACACAAGGCGCCAGGCTCTGCGTAAATTTAAATTTCCCTTCGTGTCTTCGCGTCTTTGTAGCAAATTTTATTTTGAAATAGTATTATTTAAAAGCATCCAATGCAATCGTTGGTTTACCGGAGTTGTCGAACGCTCCCAATGTATACCCATTCCAGTTGACACTGCATTCAGGCTCCCAGTAAAACACTCCCAACCCTCTGTTACCGGCAAGAGACTTTATCTTACTGATCAGGTCACTGAGGAATGCATTGCAGGCGTCGGGCTGGTCCCAACTCATTCCTACTTCACAAATCATTATCTCTTTATTGTAGCGCAATATCATGTCATTCATATTGGCAAGACACTGGTCGTTGAGCGTTGACCAGTTTGCCGGGTGAGGATATAAGGACATTCCTATCACATCCCATTTTGCATTGTTATTTTTTATTCCGTCAAATATCCAACGGAATAAATTATTATCAAACCCATTGGAAATATGAACAATTACTTTTGAAGATGCGCTTACAGATTTTACACCGTCACACCCTTCATTTACCAACTGGGCAAAATTTGCCATGTTTGCTGATGCTTTCCCGTCCGGCCATAACATGCCGTCGTTCGTTTCGTTTCCCACCTGTGCCCATTCAGGGGTAATTCCATTTGTCTTCAGGGCATTCATTACATCGACTGTATAATTATACACCGAAGTTTTTAGCGTATTGAAGTCTTGTGATGCCCACGTTGCAGGTTTATTTTGTTTACCCGGATCAGCCCACCAGTCACTATAATGAAGATCGATCATTATCTTCATTCCAAGATTTTTTGCGCGAACAGCTTTATCAATAAGATCCTCTGTATTGCACAATCCGCCTGACGCGGACGGATCTACCCATGCTCTCAACCGTATCGAGTTTACACCGAGACTTTTCAAAAGTTCCATACAATCCATTTTGGCTCCATTGCTGTTGTAGAACTTTTGTCCTTCGGTCTCCATTTGGGTCAACCAGCTTACATCGGCTCCCCTGGCAAAAAATTGATTTCCCGGAGGTGGATCTGGCACCGGCTGTGTTGATTCCTTTTTCTCGCAAGTTGCAAACACGAGCGCAGCGACTATAAAAATGAATATCGTCTTCATCGATCGCATAAAGGAAATTGATCGCAACAATGTTATTTATCGCTTGAACAAAAAAGGCTGTCTAAAAATAGCCAGCCTCTCCAGTTATTTAATCCGAATACTATTCGACTTTATAACTCATCGTTATAAGATTCACGGTTAGTTTGTAAGTACCGTCGGTTGCAGGCGCTTTCAAATCGCTTCCTTCTGCCCTGAGAAAATCGCCACTCACATTATTTGTATTGTTGTTCGCAACAAGACCGCCAACCTTATGGCTCCAATCTCCATTTACCGGGAGAAACAAGAAGGATTTATTGGCTGTTAATGACACGGTAAGTTCAAAAACACCCAAGCTCGTTTCAGTAAATTGTTGTGCAGGAGTAGGAACCGGGTTATTCCACCCTCCCGGAGTAGCATCTCCAACCATAAATAAATTGCCTGAATACGGCACTACGCTATATGTGTTTGTTGCAAAATTGACAACCACTAGGTATTGCCCGTCGGAACCAGGTGCAGGTGTGTTTGAACCCGGTACAGCTCCATCTGCCAATAATGTAGCAGGCGCTGCTCCATCAGTTGCACCACCAAATTTGTGACCCCAGTCACCATTCACCGGCAAGAATAAATAACTCTTTGTCGCCGTAAGGTTAATGACGATGGCGAACGTATAGGTATCTAACTTTGTAAATTGTTGCGAAGGAGTTGGAACCGGGTTGTTCCATCCACCTGCCGTAGCATCACCCACAATATATAGATTCGTTGGAATAGAAACGGGTGTAACGGTCCACGTGCTGCTCTGAAAATCTACAACAATGTCATAAACACCACTTGAAGCAGGTGCCAACATATCTCCACCCTCGGGCTTAAAGCTATCCCCATTCGGGTTGTTGGTATTATTTGCACCGACACCTCCGTACTTATGACTCCAATCACCATTTACAGGTAAGAACAAATAACTCTGTCCACCAGTAAGGCCAAGTCTTATGCTAAACTTATACGCATCTACCTTAGTAAATTGTTGTGACGGAACAGGCACCGGGTTATTCCATCCACCCGGCGTGGCACCACCAACAATATAAAGATTTGCTGGTACAGGTGAGAATGTTGTAACGTCCACATTAACCGCGTTTGAATAAGCAACCGATCCGGTCGCCGTTGTTGCTTTTACACGATATTCAACAGTTCCTGTACTTCCGACTGCAATTCCTGATGTGAGTGCAGTTGTATTCATATCACCCTGGTTCAACGAAGCACTGTAAACAGAAGCGCCTCCAAACCCTGCTATCGTTTGTGGAGAAATAAAATTTTTCCCTGCAGAATCATATTGAAGAGCATAGGTGACGCTTCCTGTGTAACCGGGAAATGCGGCTGACCAAGAAAACGTATTTGAATGTTCGCTCGACGTACCCGAGGTCCCGGTAACCGCAGTGTTTTCCGATGTCAATTTTGATGGATCACTGTAAGGCGTTACAGTAACTTGTACTGTATTTGACAAATACTTTTCATTGTTATTAGAATATGACGATGTTATCCTCATATCTAATTTTGCAGGACTCCCTACTGAAGCACCGAAGTTCAACAAGATTGTATTCAAATCTCTTCCTGTAAATGCCTTGCTTAGACTTTTGTTTTGAGTCCTTGTGATCTCTTTTGAAAAATTTCTTCCCGCCGAATCTATTTCAATTATGTATTTCATGTTCGCTGAATCGGTCGCATATTGGGGGAAGGTCCAATTCAAGGTCAATACTGTTTTGGCAGAATCGGCAGCCCCCGCACTGACCGAAGTTGCGGATGGAGTAAGTGTAACAGGGTGGCCTAATTTATAGTTGGGTAACTCGGCTACTTTTTCACACCCAACAAAAAGAAATGCTGCCCCTGCTAACAAGACCACAAAATTTATTATTGATCGCATAGGTGTTGTGTTAGTTTGGTTATTGTTTTACCACGCTATACTTTCCAAGTTGAAAGTCGACCGTGATTTTGTAATTGCCATTTGCCGTTGGGCCGGGAATATCGTCATTCCAGAAACTATCGTTTCCATTGTATCCAAAATTCCCTCCATCCGGAGACTGTGTAGTCTTGTCGTGACAGGCATATTTATTACCCCAATCGCCATTGAGAGGCAGGAATAAATAATGCTTACCACCCGATAGTGGTACCGTTATTTCATATACTGTGTTACTTACCTTGGTAAATTCCTGGCTTGGCACGGGAACCGGGTTGGCCCAGTCTCCCGGTGTCGCATCACCTACAAGATAGAGATGACCAGTAGTTGGAGGCGCAACTTTTGGAGGAGGAGCAAATGGCGTGGTTTTTAAAGAAACAACATTAGAGGTAAGTTTTCCCGCTGCTCCGCCACCCGAAACACTAATACTTGACGTCACCCTGATCTGTAAAGTGTATTCCCGCCGCGGATCAAGCTGCAGAACCATGGTGTTCCCGAGGATTCCGTTTAATTCGCCTACACTGTATACTTTTTTTGTGTCCTTTGCTATCACCGTTGTCACCTTGTTACTACTGCTGAAGTTTCCACCCAGTGTATCCATCTCAAGTGTATATGTCACATCCTGCGAACTCATGCCTGTTGTAAACTTATAGTCAGGGTTTGTCCAACTCAAAACCAGTGCAACGTTGGACTCTGAACCCGGTTCCAAAACAACATTTCCTGACGAGGACGATAGCTGAGGAGGAGTTCCTCCTTCAAAAAATATTTTGTTTTCAGCCTTTTTGCAACTTGTAATTGCAAGGAGAAAGGCCGATAAGAACAAAAGTTGAAATATATGTTTCATAATTAATTATTATAAAAATTAATAGCCGGGGTTTTGTACCAGGTTAGTATTTGAATTCACATCTCTTGATGGAAGAGGATAAAGTTTCCGGACAGCTGAAACGCCGGTGCCGGATGCAACTCCACCTTTCCACGGCCACAAATAACTGCCTTCAACAAACCTGTTGAAACGAATCAGGTCTGTACGGCGAAATCCTTCCCAGTATAATTCGCGTGCTCTTTCATTGAGTATAAAATCCAGCGTCAGTTCATTGGTTGAAATATTTCCCGAAGTACCTGCGTATGCTCTTGTGCGCAGGGCATTGATATATCCAACTGCAGCAGTTTCATCGCCGCCTCCACCTCTTAAGTACGCTTCTGCATAAATTAAATACATTTCTGCAAGACGGAATAAGGGCATATCTACATCCGAAAAATCCTGGCTCTGACCGGCAGTTCCATCCCTTTTTACATTCCTGTATTTTGTTACACCAAGTCCGTTTGTGAAATCAGTGATGTTACTGATCTCGAGATTTTGTCCGCTGGTATAAAATTGAGCTCTTGTGTCGGTGATGGTTGTAAAATCAGGATAGCCCGGGAATAGCTCAGGAAGGTTCTTTGTTGTTCTTGTTCCACTCCAGCCACCTGAAATACCGAATGCAGAGGCGGGCATTGAACCGCCCACGCATGCATGAACTAAAAATGTGGTACCACCATATCCTTGTGTTTTCAATCCGTCATAATTAATCGTAAAAATAAATTCGCCTGTGCTGCTTGTATTGAGGTTATTGTCGGCAAGCATTAACCAACTATAATTACTGATCAATGAATAACCCGCATCAATGACTTTCTTGGAATAAGTGATGGCATCGGTATACCTGGCCGTTCCTGTGTATATTTCAGCATTCAAGTACATGCGAGCAAGAAGTGCCCATACTGCTCCCTGGTCAACACGACCATATTCATTGGCATGAGGGGCCGGCACGTCTGGTTCAATGGCTTTTAGCTCCGATTCAATATAATTAAAGAGATCGGCCCGTTTTATTTGTGGAGGAGGAGCGCCACCGATCGCCGTATTTTCTGTGGCAAAAGGAGGGTTACCAAAAAGATCCATCAGCACCCAATATTGAAATGCTCTGAGGAATCTTGCCTCTCTTGCAAATTCCTGGATCTTTTCTGCATCCGGACCCGACAGACCTCTTTTGCTCAATTGATCATCCGCGGACTGCCTGATGAATTCGTTGGCAAGAGTGATCTGGTACATTGAACGGTAGTACAAACCTGTAAGAAAGCTGTTGTTTGATGTCCAGTTCATGTTGTGGAAATCCTGGATTCCAACATCACCCCACGATATCACAGCTTCGTCTGTGCTCAGTTCCTGCGCTTTCCAAAAAAGGCGGAAAAAATCGGAGAAGCCTTCGTCGATTCCCTTTATGTCTTTCGTAGCGTCATCGCCCGCCGGAGCACGGTTTCCTGTAAGGGCAAAGGCGCCATACACTTTCGCCAATACCGATTCATAACCGGCGAGATTCTTATACACCGTTTCGGAGGTTACATCATTTGTCGGCGAAAGATTGAGGTCCTTCGTGCAAGACTGGATCATTGCCACACCAACCACAGCAAAACAAACACTGGCTTTTAAAATAACTTTTTTCATATGCAGTATTTTATGCAAAATCGTTTTATTAAAAATCAAGGCTTAGACTTAAAGAATATGTTCTGGGACGTGGATAGAAATTGTTATCAATGCCTCCGGGTACTTCCGGATCTAAACCCCTGTACTTAGTAACGGTAAATACGTTCTGAACGTTGGCCCCAATTCTCAAATTCGTATGCTTGCTCACAAGGCTCCCGGCATTGTATCCAACGTTGATGTAGTCCATCCTCAGGAAAGAGGCATTTTCCACATAGTAATCAGACAAAAGATATTGGTCTCCATTGCCTGTAAAATTTGTTTCCAGCAAATTCCTTGAGCCATTGGCAAGGAAACCCAATGGGTCGATAATATTTCTTTGTACACCGGTATTTGAAAACCGGTTGTTGTACATATAGTTTCCAATATTGGCTCTTAATGAAAATCCAGCGGTCCATTTATTCCAGGTTACATTAGAATATGCCCCGAGAAAGGCCTTTGGATCGGGAGATTTGTAACGATACAGATCATCAACATTGATCACACCATCACGGTTCCTGTCTTCGAATAAACTTTCGATAGGTTTTCCTGATTTATCATAGATCTGTTGGTATACATAAAATGAATTTTTTGGATAGCCCACAGACTGTATCTGCACGGTGCTTCCAACTCCTCCAGCTATGCCACCCGTAAGATTGCCGGGAAACGTGGGATCATTTGTGAAGGTGAGTTTGGTAATTTCATTTTTGTTGTAAGTGAAATTAAACCCGAAATCCCAGGTTACTTCCCTGTTCCTTACCAGTTGTGCGTTGATGGTAAATTCAACACCGCGATTTTCCATGTCACCAATATTTGCAAGGATCTTATTGGTAAAATTGGTGCCTGCTGGTTGATCGATTATACTCAGCAAGTCTGTAGTCTTTTTAATATAAAAATCGACTGAGCCGGTAATACGATTATTGAAAAACCCATAATCGAGGCCTACATTATAAGTAGCAGTTTGCTCCCATTTTAGGTTAGGATTGTACCCTTCCGGTCTTAATAAAGAGTCGAACCTGTTGCCAAACTGGTACTGGGCCTGCTGGTTCGCCAATGAATATCTTGCGATGTAACCATAATTATCAATTCCATCTTGTTGCCCGGTTTCTCCATAACCCAGTCTCAGTTTCAGATCACTTACTGTGTTTGAGTTCTTCAGGAAGTCTTCTTCTTTTAATCTCCATGCAAAAGCGCCGGACGGGAACATACCCCAACGGTTGTCTTCTGAAAAACGCGAAGAACCATCTCTCCTGAGTGTTCCTGTTAACAGGTACTTCCCTTTGTAAGAATAGTTCAATCTTCCGTAAAAAGAGATCAACCTGTTCTCTGGTTTGTCAAACGGGAAACTTGGAGTTGAAATAACGAATCCATCCGTAGTACGATCCGGGAAATTATAATTAGTGGTTGAAAAATCCTGGTACGAGTAACCCGCAATGACATCAATGCGACTGTAAATGGATTTGAGATCCTTTACATAGTTCAAGTACGTTTCAAGGATCGTGTTGGATTTATTTTGTTTGTATTGATTGTCGACACCGCCATGCTTTGCGTCGGGCGAGCGCAAATACGACGAAGCTGCGCTATCCGGGATGTATATTGTTCCTTCGCCTTTTGATACGTCATAGCCAAGATTCAGATTCACATGGAGGTCAGGTAAGAAATGTAGCTTATAATCAAACTGGATATTGCCGATGCTTCTTTGCACATCACTCTTGTCTTCTTTTTGTTCAAGCAAACCCACTGGATTTAATGGGGCCAGGTCACGAAGGCCGGTTGTTGAAGAAGGGTCTAACCATTCAAAATATCCGCCGAATCTTTTACCTCCGCTAAACACGGGCTGAGTCGGGTCAAATCTCACCGCAGTACCAATCGCCCCTTCATCTGCAAAGCGCGAATGACTGAGAGAACCTTTGAGGTTGAGATCAATCTTTAAATGGTCGTCCAGTAATCGCGGGCTCAATGTAATCGCGGCCGATGTTCGTTGAAGGCTACCCGTTTTTAAAATACCATCCTGGTTTAAATAACCCAGTGAAGCCCTGTAGGGAAGCCATTTATATGAGCCGGATACACTCAAGTTGTTATCAGTTGTAAATGCGTTATCATAAATCTCTTTTTGCCAGTCAGTATTTGCACTTCCCATGATAGCAATTTGAGCCGGTGTTCCATGAGTGTTCACATAATTCCTGAATTCCCCCGGGGTAAGGACGTCTGCTTCTTTGGGCAGAACTGAAATTGAATTTTGTGTAGTGAAATTGAATCTCGGTTTTCCACTTCTTCCTTTTTTTGTTGTGATGATGATAACTCCGTTTGATGCCCTGGAACCATAGATGGCGGTAGCAGAGGCATCTTTCAGAATGTTCATCGACTCGATGTCGTTTGGATTAATCAGGCTCAATGGATCTGGTGAACCTGCAATTGAAGGAGTTCCATCGTTGTTGCGATTCGGAGCCAAAGGCACTCCGTCAACCACGATCAATGGATCATTACTTGCATTCAACGAAGCACCGCCACGAATGCGAATAGTACTTCCTGAACCTGGGGCACCACCATTGGATGTAATTTGAACCCCAGCAACTTTTCCTGAAATAAGCTGCTCGGGTGTCGTAATGGCTCCTTTATTGAAGTCCTTTGCGGTGATGGCAGTAACGGCGCCGGTAAGATCTTTTTTCATTCTTGTCCCATATCCAATAACAACCACTTCATTGAGTGTTGAAGTAGTCCCGGATAATGAAACATTCATTGGGCCACCGGAAACAACGGGAACCTGTAGAGTTGTAAACCCAACAGAAGAAAAAATAAGCGCATCGATACTGGAAGGAACCGTTATCCTGAAGCTTCCGTCATTATTTGTCTGGGTGGTTGTTTGAGTTCCCCTCGCGGTTATCGTAACACCGGCTACTCCAGTACCGGTTGAATCTGTTACTCTACCTGTGATTACACGATCCTGCGCAAAACTCAGCTGCGAAAAAAGCAGCATAGCCGGCAAAATAATCGACTGAAGCAGTTTTCTGCGTGACATAAGCAATCATTAAGCGTTTTGATAAATCAATTTTTCAAATAAGCAATGTGTAGTAAACACACAATAATATTACTTTCTTTATAAACACCAAAAATTTATTTCGAAATCCATAAATTATTTGATGGGGGTCTTTCAAAGGCTGGAGTGCCTCCTGTTTTTTCATTTAAATAAGATCTGACAAAGATTCATTTGACTATTTTGCGAATCCCTTCCTGTTTGAAGAGTCGCGGCAAATGAGCAAAGGTTCCAGAATGATCTTTTGTTTTACCTGGTGATCAACCCCTTTCTTCTCAATGATATCCAGCAATAGGCTCAGTGCCGATCTGCCCATCCCAATTGTTTGCTGATCGACTGTCGAAAGGGTCGGTGTTATGTGCTCTCCAAACTGTTCATTGGCGAAACCTATCACACCAAACTCTTTCGGAATTTTCATTCCCTTTTCCTTTACCTCCTTTATCACACCAAGGGCTGTAAAATCTTCCGTGGCAAAAATCGCATCGGGTGGGTTAGCCAGCGATAACAGCTGCCGTGTGCCTTCGCGTCCCGACTCTATTGAAACGTTTCCGCCACAAACGAGAGAATGATCAATTTCCATTTTGTTAGCTCGCAGCGCATCCATATATCCACTTAACCTGTCATGAAAATTCTTTAAATGACCCGGACCTGAAATATGAGCAATTCGTTTGTAGCCCTGGCTGACCAGGTGCTCCGTCGCCATAAAGGCCCCCTTGTAATCATCAATAACAACCGAATCAACGCCGAGATCATCATTGGTCCTGTCAAAAAAAACGATCGGTACGTGGCGGGACTTTATTTCCATGAAATGAGAATAGTCAACCGTGTCTTTTGCAATTGACACAAGAATGCCATCCACTCTCGCAGATAAAAAATTCTGTAAACCTTTTTCTTCATAGTCCCTTTTCTCATTTGACTGAAAAAGTAAAACACCATAGCCATTTGAATTCGCCACGCTTTCTATTCCATGGACAACTGAACCAAAAAAATTAATTTCTGCACTGGGAATGATCACGCCGATCAAATGTGTCTTTCCTGACCGTAATGAAGACGCGATCTTATTTCGTTTATAATTTAATTTAAGTGCGGCTTCGTGAACAGACTTCTTTGTTTTAGCACTTATCCGGGGATGATCGCTCAAGGCGCGGGAAACAGTCGCAGGAGTGGTATTCAATTCTCTCGCAATGTCGTTTATGGTCGCCTTTAGCATTTGCGCAATCGTTTACACAAGTTTAAGACTATATTTCGTTTTTACAAAAAAATATTTATGGTTGGTCAAAGCAACTTTTTCAACGAAGACTTACTTGCCTTCTTAGCAGATGACTTTTTCCATAAGTCTGTCTTGGCTTTGTAAAGTTTACCGGGCCGGTGGGGAACATCGTTTTCCATTTCATCGAGGTCCAATAGCCAATCTTTGTGAGCGATCTTTTTCCGAAAGTTGCGGCGGTCTAGACTAATTCCCAGGATGGCCTGGTAAAGATCTTGCAACTCTCTAAGGGAAAATTTTTCCGGAAGCAAATTGAAGATGATCGGATGATCCATTATTTGTTCACGCAGGCGATCAAGACTCGTGTCTAGAATTTTTTTATGATCGAAAGCCAGTTTCTTTATGTCAATGAGTTTGTGCCAGTGCAATTCGTTGTGAGTAAGCTTGAGTTTGTGATGTTTAATGTTGATCAAAGAATAATATGCTGTTGTAATAACTCGTCCTGACGGATGGCGGCCAAGATCTCCAAACGTGTACACCTGGTCAAGATAGACATCATCTAAACCCGTTCTCTCTCTCAACACACGATAGGGAGCACTTTCAATATTTTCATCAGGACGAACAAGGTCACCAAGCAAGGACCACATGTCTTTGAATTCTTCCAGGTCTGATTTTATCAGGAGAACTTTCAATTCTTTGTTTTCATATCCAAAAATTACACAATCAACAGAAACCGCTATGTTGAAATACTCGAGGTGACTGATCTTCTCGATCTCGGCGGTTTTAATATTGGATGTTTCGGACATAGTGATGACTGCTTTATTTAAAAATAATTATTTCACAACAATTT
>DASYSW010000356.1:0-1653 GCA_036002905.1 Chitinophagaceae bacterium | reverse complement strand
GATCTTGAACACTTTCCTGCTTGGTGTTGTAGTGGCGGCTTTGCTTTATAGTAAGTACCATGCTGTGCTGATCGTTTTTTTTGTGTTGCTCTCAAACCTGAAGCTATTGCGTCTTTATCAAACCTACCTGGCAGGGTTGGTCGCTTTGTTATTTTTCACTCCTCATTTGTTATGGCAGTACCAGCATGACTGGATCAGCTTCCGGTATCATTTGTTCGAGAGCAATGTAAACCCTTATAAATTTTCTTTTACCCTTGAATATTTCGGCGGGCAAGTTTTGTTGGCGGGACCTTTAGCAGGCGTCATCCTCTTGCCGGCTGCTTTTTTGTATCATTCAAAAAGCATCGTTGAAAAGGGATTGAAATTTACACTGGCCGGCATCTATCTTTTTTTTCTTTTAAGCTCATTCAGGGGAAGAGTGGAAGGTAACTGGACATCACCCGCCATCGTTCCCCTAATCGTTTTGAGCCATAATTTCCTGGCGGAAAAGCCAGCATGGCGAAAATGGTTGTTGCGGTTATTGCCTGTTACAATGATCCTTGTCCTGTGTGCGAGAATTATAATGATCGTTGATGTGTTACCAGTTAAGGCAATCCGGCAACGATATCATGGCTGGAAAGGTTGGCCGGAAATGATGAAAGAAAAGACAAGAGGACTTCCGATAGTATTCGAAAACTCCTATCAACGTGCATCGAAGTATTGGTTTTATACCAGGCAGGTGTCATATTCGCTGAATTTTTACCGGGAACGGAGAAATAATTATAATTTCTGGCCAATCGAGGATTCACTCTTAGGAAAGCCGGTTTATATTCTCGATATCCACAATCCTGATTCATTTCAAACGAGGATACCCATCACACTCGGAACGTTGAATTATAAATATGATTCTGTATTTGCAAGTTTTGCTAAAGTGAAGTTTGTGCCTTCGGAAAAGACCATTAAGGCAAAGGCGAATTCTCCTTTCACAATGGATATACATCCGGAACTTCCGTCACTGTTTTATAGTTATATCATTTCACACCCTGAATTAAAAATTCAAATCGTCGCCGGTGTATTTGATAAATATGGGTGGGTCGAGGATCTTCCTGTTTCAAATAGCTTGTCTGATTTGGTACAGAAACCAGCCAAACTGCAGTTAAATCCTGACTTACACAGAGGAAACTATCACCTCATTTTTTCCATCCTCAACATTGGCACTGTCACGGGAACACACAACAGTGAAAAAATAAAACTCGTCATTGAGTAACTATTTTTTTGGGGAGGTGTTGACGATTTTTTGAATATCAGGATCAGCTTGCAGGTTATTCATTTGTCGCAATATCCAGCCGGACCGGATTGAAACATATCTCGAAACAGGTTTTACGGAATAGCGTCCTGGATTAGGAAGGCAGGCTGCGATCATTGCCGCTTCCTGTCTCGACAAGTTAGCAGCAGGTTTACTAAAATATTTTTGTGAAGCTTTTTCAATGCCAAAAATTCCGTCACCCATTTCTGCGACGTTCATGTACACTTCAAGAATTCTTTTTTTGCCCCAAATCTTTTCAATCATAAATGTAAAATACACTTCCAGTGCTTTTCTTAGCCAACTCCGTCCCTGCCATAGAAAAACATTTTTCGCTGTTTGCTGACTGATGGTGCTTGCTCCATGAAGCG
>DASYSW010000355.1:0-16323 GCA_036002905.1 Chitinophagaceae bacterium | reverse complement strand
AACGCCCTGGTTGACGAATATTTGAGATTAGCCTATCACGGTTTGCGCGCAAAGGATAAAACGTTTACTTCAGTCCCGATAGCTATCGGAATAAAAACCGATTTTGACCCGGGCGTTGAAAAAATGAGGCTCGTCCCCCAGGATATCGGCAGGGTGATCCTGAATTTGGTGAACAATGCTTTTTACGCCGTTAACGAGAAACAAAAAACGATCAACGGGAAATATGAACCATGTGTCACTGTCCGGACAAAAAAATTATACGACAGAATCGAGATCGCGATAAAAGACAATGGCAATGGTATCTCGCAGAAAATATTGGATAAGATATTTCAGCCATTCTTTACGACGAAACCAACCGGGCAGGGAACAGGCCTGGGTTTATCAATGGCGTATGATATTGTTAAAGCACATGGCGGAGAAATAAAGGTGGAAACCAGGGAAGGAGAAGGGTGTGAGTTCGTGATACAATTACCGACTCAAACATGATTATGATAATAACTGCTATTCGCACTTACATGATTATTGCTCTCCTGGCAGTGGCAACCAATGGTCTTTCGCAGACGACGCAAATAAAATTCAATTTGGTTCCAGGAACAAACGGAGTTTCGTTGGGCAAGATCAATGGAATGATAAGAGATAGCAAAGGCTTCATGTGGTTCTCTGATCAAACTTTTGGGTGTATCGTTCGCTTTGACGGAAGCCATATGACCAAATTTGTCTATGATCCCAACAATCCAAATTCATTGGGTGGTTACTATCCTGAATGTCTCGAATCTGATACGTCCGGAAATATCTGGATCGGATTCTACGGAATGGGGCTCGACAAATTTGACCCTGCAACAAATTCTTTCACACACTATCGTTACGATAAGAACGATGCCGCTAGTTTGAGTAGTGATTCGGTTTCAGTAGTGCGTGTTGATCACCTGGGGAATGTTTGGGTCGGTAGTTTTGGAGGACTTGACCTGTTGGATCAAAAGACGGGCAAGTTCAAACATTATCGCAATAAAGCTGATGACACTACGAGTCTTAGCAATAATATAGTAAGGGCCATTTATGAAGATAAAGAAGGAGAATTATGGATAGGAACAGGTTTTACTTTTGACGGTACTGACGAAGGCGGCCTTAATCGCTTCAATCGCAGCCATGGAACATTTACCCGCTATATGCATGATCCGGCAAACCCTGCTACTCTCATTGACAACAAGGTTCGTGCAATTCTTGAAGACAGTTATGGAAATTTTTGGATCGGTACACGGCATAATGGCCTGCATACGCTTGATAGAAAAACGGGACGGGTGACGAGATACCCGCTGCTACCATCAAAAATGAATGGTTTAGGTAGTCCATCCCCTTCGATTTTTATAGACAATATCACATTTCTTGTCGAAGATGTGGACAGAAAAATATGGATTGGAACAATGTTTAGCGGGATCATTCGCTATGATCCGCAAACGAAAGTGATGACTCATTATGGAGCAGTGGATGACAAAGGAAACTTTTCGCAGGATGGAACAAGTTGGTGGGCACACGCGACGCAGGATGGAATTGTTTGGATAAGCACGCAAAATGCCAACTTATTCCGCGTCGATCTTCGTAATGTGATTATTCCTTTCGTTGTGGTAGATCCTATCAATGACGGCGTTCGCGCTCTTAATGAAGAGAGCCCGACGGCAGTATGGTACGCGACTGCCACGGGTCTTTTGCGGAAGGACGGTAATGGATCAACAAAACAATTTTTAAATGAACCCGGCAATGCAAATAGCCTGAGCAGTAATAATGTGTTCTCCTTGTTAAGGGATAGGAGCGGAAACCTGTGGATTGGCGCAAGCAATGCGTTAAATTTTTACGATAACAAACAAGACGCATTTAGACGCTATTATTACAAGGGCGATAACTTGCCGGGGCCTTCCCCGATAATTTCCCTGTGCCAGGATACAGATTCAAATATCTGGATCGGGACAGACGGCGCCGGGTTATATAAGTTCAATTCCGGAACAAATAAATTCACTGGCTACCAGCACAGCCCGGTTAATGGCAATACTATAAGTGAAAATGTTATTAACTCGATTTTGGCTGATGGCGACCGTACGCTTTGGATTGGCACTGGTAAAAATGGTGGTCTTGATAAATTAGACCTGCAAACCGGTAAGTTTATACACCACCTGCCAGGAATGACCATTAATTGTTTGTATAAAAATGTCGACGGGATCTTGTGGGTAGGGGCTGCTGGAGGATTGTTTCATTATGAGCCAAAACTTGATCGATTTGCATCATTGGCAGAAGTGAATGTTGCGCTCAATATTGTAGATGTTAAATCTGTCATTGCCGACAAGGAGAATAATCTCTGGGTGTGCGCCGAGTCAGGCCTCTACATGATCAATAAAGCACGAGACCGCCTGATCCGCTTTGGGCAGGCAAATGGGCTGAGCGATGCGAACAATTTTTTCCATAACAATGCGGCCATACTACTGCAAAATGGCGAATTGCAATTTGGATTTGGTCATGGTTATTGTGTCTTCGACCCCGCGAATCTCGAGGCAACACCGGCAAAATCCCGACTTTACTTCACTGGGCTGTGGCTCAACAACAAAATAGTGAATCCTGGTGATGGTGGGCCTTTGAAAGAACCAATAAACATCGCGAGAGAAATACGGCTTCGTTACAGGCAAAATATCTTCGCCATCAGCGCCACTATGATAGATTTTAGCATCGGGGGGGACAAAAGAGTTTTTTACAAACTCGAGAATTATGACAAAGACTGGCGCTCAACAAACCCTGAAGAACCAATGCAGTATTTGAGAATACCTCCGGGCAGATACCTGTTCCGCGTAAGGATAGCCGCAGGAATTGGTGAAGGTTGGCAGGAGAGAAGTATTGTTATTCTTATTTTACCACCCTGGTGGTCCACATGGTGGGCTTATTGTGTCTATGCTGGTTTGTTCACGACACTGGTATTATATGTTCATCGTTATCAAAAAAACCGCGTGATCAGCGCAGAAAGAGAACGAACAAGAGCAAAACAATTGGAGCAGGCAAAGGAAATAGAAAAGGCCTATCACGAATTAAAAACTACGCAGACGCAATTGATCCAGCAAGAGAAGATGGCTTCGCTGGGAGAACTCACCGCGGGTATTGCACACGAAATACAGAATCCCTTAAACTTCGTCAACAATTTTTCAGAAGTGAACACCGAATTGATTAACGAATTGGAGCAGGAAGCTGATAAGGGAAATATAGAGGAAGTCAAGGCTATCGCGAAAAATATTAAGGGCAATGAACAAAAGATCAATCAGCATGGTAAGAGAGCCGACTCCATTGTCAAAGGAATGTTACAACATTCACGAACAAGCAGCGGCCAAAGAGAAGCGACAGATATCAACGTTCTGTGCGATGAATATTTGAGACTGGCATATCACGGTCTTCGGGCGAAAGACAAATCGTTCAATGCAAAGCTCGAAACGAATTTTGACAATAGTATTGGTAAGATAAACATCGTTCAGCAAGACATGGGCCGCGTTATTCTCAATCTGATCAATAACGCTTTCTATGCAGTTGGTGAAAAACAAAAGCGAGCGTCAACCAACTCCGGACTCAATGGATACGAACCATGTGTGATTGTAAAAACAAATAAAATAAATGATAAGATTGAGATAAAGATAAAAGACAATGGCAATGGTATTTCACAGAAATTATTGGAAAAGATATTTCAGCCATTCTTTACAACGAAACCAACCGGGCAGGGAACAGGTTTGGGATTGAGTCTTGCGTATGATGTTATTAAAGCACATGGAGGAGAAATAAAAGTAAATACGAAAGAAGGTGACGGAAGTGAATTCACAATCGAATTACCTGGCCAATAACTCCCCTTTAGGGGTTGGGGCATCACATGGTAGTGAACTATCTGCAGGATCCAGTGGAAAAGTCAAAACGAGGGAAGGCAGGGAGTGAATTTATTATTCAATTACCCGGCGTTAATAAATCAAGCTGAATCAACTGTATTTATGATGACACACCTGGCTGGCTATTTTTTTTGCATCTTTATTGGCTTTTCATTGGGACTTATTGGCGGCGGTGGTTCTATCCTCACTATTCCCATGTTGGTTTTTTTCTTCGGTATTGATCCTGTCATGGCCACCACTTATTCGTTGTTTATCGTGGGTCTTACGGCTGTATCAGGAAGCATTGATCACTACAGGGTGCGCAATATTGATTACAAAACAGTATTGTTGTTTGGAATTCCTTCTGTGATTGTATTATTTATTATGCGCCGCTGGCTGCTTGGATTGATCCCCCCGACGATTTTGACCGTGAGGTCGCTCGTGTTATCGAAATCCCTATTCATCATGATCATATTCTCAATTACCATGTTGGTAGCAGGGGGGTCGATGGTCAGAAAAAAAGGTTTTACTCATTCGCCGGAAAAGCTAAGCTACGCGCGGCTCGTTTTACAAGGATGTATTACGGGCGCCATAACAGGATTCATCGGTATCGGCGGAGGATTTATTATTGTGCCATCACTCGTTTTATTTGCGGGACTCCCAATGAAAAGGGCGATTGGAACCAGCCTTGTCATCATAACCATCAATTGCCTGGTGGGTATCCTGGGTAATCTTGAAGCCGTAGAATCGTTGAATTTTATTTTGCTGTCAGCTCTTGCCGCATTGGCCATCATTGGGATTCTGATCGGAACCTGGTCGATTCGTTTTATTCCCGATAAACAGTTGAAACCAATTTTTGGCTGGATCATTTTAGTGTTGAGTGCGGTAATCTTTGTCAGGATTTTCCTCGAGCATTTGTACAGGTAACGGGGCAACTTACCGCTATAGAAGATCCGAAGAGAGGCTCCTATATAAAAATAAAAATAGCGAACCCATGATTTAGGCATCTTATTTATATTCGGTGGAACAATCTATTGCATTAACCCAAACGCCTTTCAAAGTTTAAATGACAAATGGACAAGCCCAAAGAGGAATAGTATGTTGCCGTATCAATATGCTAAGAGAATAAGATTTATTTCAATAGGAACAATATTGATTGGCATCCTTTTTATTGTGAAGGAACTTTTCTTCAAAAAGCAAAGTTTCAAATTGAGACACTGCCGATCGATTTGCGACAAATACAAAAGCTCTAATTATCTTTAAAAGGAGAGACGACGAGTAATTGTTCATAAAAACTAATACAACAAGTATGGCCATCAATCCTAAAACGTCGGGCATCCATCACGTTGGATTGCGATCAACTGATTTTGATATAACAAAAAACTTTTACCGCGACATCATCGGCTTTCCTCTCGTCGTTGACACGCCCAACCTTATCGTCTTTGCCTGCGGCAACATTTTCATCGCGTTTAAAAAAGCCGACCCCAGGGATAAAAAATATTCTTCTTTCAGTCCATTCGAAGTGGGGCTTGATCATGTCGCTATCACGTGCGAAAGCGAGGATGAACTTCACCGGTTTGCTGCAGGACTGGCTGAGGCAGGTGTGGAGAACACAGGTGTGAAGTTAGATACTGGATTGAATAAGCTGTATATCGCATTCAAGGACCCCGACAGGATCCAATGGGAATTCTATATGAAATAGATTCGCAAAACAGTTGCGAGGTTTGCTCACAGATTTCATTGATGTAGATAAACTAAAGTCTGTGCTTGTCTGTGAAATCACTGAGAAAAATTGATGGTTAGTACGGTGCATACTGGCTTAGTTTCAAAAAGAATAAAATCATTAATTTCAGTTACGACCAGGACCAACATGCAGTTCCAAAAGATAAAATTGAAAAGGAATTGACTGATATTAAAAACAGGTGTTGTATTATGAGAATCGGTTTACTATTGATCACATTATTTGTTACTTCTTTTTCTGTCTATGGACAATCCTATGAAGCAGATCACTTGCGGGAACAGATAAAGAACCACTCGCAACAGGATACATTCCGGGTAAACCGGCTGAATGAAATATGCAACATCTTCGGTTGGGCACGTGTTTCAACCGACGAAATGGAAAAATATGCTGACGAAGCGCTTTTGATCTCGCGCAAACTGGGATATAGTTTAGGAGAGGGCTACGCTCTTTTAGGAAAAGGAAGAGCGAATTGTGCTAGCGGAAATACTAATGCTGGCGCATCCTTTCTTCACATGGCTGATAGTATTGCAATCAAAACCGGTAACCGCGAATTACAACTATGGGTTTCCCTACGAACAGCGGGCTGCTACCAGGCCAACGATTATCGGCTTTCACTTAAATGGGCACTGAAAGCCGAGCAACTGGCGCAAGAGATCGGAAATAAGGTTTTGCTTTCAAAGGCGCAGACCTTCCTCGGATCAACTTACTGGGGTCTCAGTGACTATGCCAGCGCAATGGAGTATGACACGAAAGCATTAAAAGCTGGCGAAGAAACCAACTGTCTCGATTGCCAGGTTTTCACGTGGCAGACAATGGCAAACCTTTATGTGTCGCTGGGTGACTATGCTAAAGCAAACGAGTATTACCAGAAACTTCTGAAAGGCTATGAACAACTTGGAATCCGGGGGTCAGCGACCGACGAAGTATTTATTAGTATCGGCGAAACCTATCGGCTGAGTGGAAAATATACCCAAGCGCTCGACTATTACAGGCAAAGTATCAATCTAAGTACATCACCTATAAACATTGCGTATGCTGAGAGTAATATGGCTGATGCATATGTAAAAATCGACAGCCTTAAGCCGGCTTTTGAACATGCATTTAGTTCACTCGCGACTGCCAAAAAGATCAATGACCTCACACTGGAGGCATGGATTGACGGCGTTTTATCCCGGGCTTATCTTAAGATGAAAATGGCGGACAGTGCCCTGCATTATGCCAAAACAGGACTGGATGCCGCAAATGAGCTCGGCACAATAGAATTCATGCGCGATAATACATTGGCGATAGCTAATGCCTACGCACTTAAAGAAGATTATAAGAATGCTTATAACTACTACAATCTGTATATCAATTACCGCGACAGTATGATGACTGCGGAAATAAAGAACCGTACGGCTGTACTCGAACACAATTACGAGCTCGATAAAAAGGAAGGCCAGATCGCATTGCTGAGCCAACAAAAAAAAACACAGCAAAATTTTTTGATCGCTGTCTCCACTGGTCTTTTATTGATCCTTGTTACAGCCGTTATCCTGCTAAGGAGCAATCGCCAGAAACAAAAAGCGAAGCAAAAAATTGAAAAGGCCTATAGTGACTTGAAAGCAACCCAGGCACAACTTATCCAATCTGAAAAAATGGCTTCCCTAGGTGCGCTCACCGCGGGCATAGCACATGAGATACAGAACCCGCTCAACTTCGTCAATAACTTTTCTGAAGTAAACACGGAGCTGATCACTGAAATGAACCAGGAATTAGCGAACGGGAATACGCAGCAGGCCAATGCAATCGCGGAGAGTCTTAGACAGAATTTAGAAAAAATAAATCAGCACGGAAAAAGGGCCGATGCTATAGTGAAAGGAATGTTGCAACATTCACGAACCAGCAGCGGACAAAAAGAATTGACAGATATAAATGCTTTGTGTGATGAATATTTACGACTGGCTTACCATGGGTTAAGAGCAAAGGATAAGTCTTTTAATGCCAAACTCGAAACTGATTTTGATAATAAGATCGGGAAAATAAAAATAGTGTCCCAGGATATTGGACGAGTTATTCTCAATCTGATCAATAATGCGTTTTATGCGGTGAGCGAAAAGGCAAAGGAAAGCGGCAACGACTATGAGCCAACTGTTATTGTTGCGACAAGATCGATCCAGCTCCCTTTAGGGGGTCGGGGTGCTGAAATAAGGGTAATTGACAATGGGGGCGGGATTCCAAAAAATGTTGCCGACAAGATCTTCCAGCCATTCTTCACTACCAAGCCAACGGGGCAGGGAACGGGATTGGGCCTGAGTTTGGCGTATGATATCGTGAAAGCGCACGGCGGAGAGATAAAAGTAGAAAGTAAGGAAGCAGAGGGAAGTGAGTTTATCATTCAGTTACCCGCATGAACGACCCAGCGCTATGAAAGCGTATTTTCAGTAAATTAACCTGGTCTATGTTCACCAGCTGCAAAAGGATCGTTCACATTATTGTCTTCACCGGATTGATGCACTCATCGCTCAGTTCTCATGGTCAATCTACAGAACTTGATCCTAAAAAATGGGCGATTGAGTTAAACAAAAAAGGTGAGGATGGCAATAAGAGCCTACCGAAAATCGATTCTGCACTGGCGCAGGTCGACAGTGCCCGGAAGTTCGAATTTCTATATTCGTTGGCAAACGAAGGGACAAAAGATCACCATTTCCAGGCTCGGTTTAGTTGTCTCCTTGCCCATCAAATAATTTCCCAGGGATTTTATCATAACAGACTAACGGCCGCCGCACTCAGCAGGAAAGAGGAGATCAAATCGATGTTTGCCTACGCGATGGACCAGGCGTATACATCTGAGGACGATCACCTGATTGCCCAGGTAAGCTCCTGGTATGGACGAAGTATGACTCACTTTGGCGAAATTGGCCTGGCGGTCATGTATCAAGTGAATGGCATAGATCTCAGTGAGAAAGTTTCCGAACATATCAGCCCGTATGACTACCAGTACCTGGCGGAAATCCTGTACAAGGTTAGAGAGTACAATAGTTCCATTAAATATGCACTTAAAGCTGCAGATGCATGGAGAAATTCTGGCGGAAACTATGTCATATCGTGTATTAATACCGTGGCATTGGGATATCACCGGCAAAATATGTATGACTCTGCATTCTTCTATTACAACCAGGCCCTTAGCGAGGCTAAGGCAAAAGGTTCGTCGGTTTGGATAGGTATCATTTCCGGTAACATGGCGCAGATATATTACGTACAAAAACAGTATGATACTGCTTATACCAAATTCATGAATGATTACAGGACAAGCAAAGATTCCGGTTATTACGATAATGCGGCTAACTCTTTGCAATGGGCCGCCCGAACAAATCTTGCACTTGGCAACAAGACAACTGCATTACAACAAATCCGGGAGGCTTACGCTTTGTCAAGGTTATGGACCGATGCCGGATACCTGAGGAATATCCATTACACCGCGGCACAAGTATTCAGAGCGATGGGGAATTATGATAGCGCATTTTACTACAATAACCTTTATGCATCATTGAATGATTCATTGGAGCGAGTAGTGAGTACAAGCACCACTGATATCGCAAAGGCAAGGTTGAATGATGAAGCAAGCAGGTATAATATCCAAACATTGACCAGGGAAAAAAGGGAGCAGTTGGTTTTGCGTAACATCATCATCATCGGCATTGTAGTTCTTTTCCTTTTCGTCCTGTTGATATATAACCGCCGAAGCTTAAAGACCAAAATGAAAGTGGAGAAGATCGAGCAGGAAAAGTTGTTAATGGAGCGGGAGGTTGCCTCTGCCAAAGATCAGTTGAGGATGTTTACAGAAAATGTTATCGAAAAGACAAACCTGATAGAAAAGCTGGAACTTCAGGTAAAAGGAAGAGACGCTACGGCGGAGCAGCACTCCATCATGTCGGAGCTTTCACAGAAGACGATATTGACAGAGCAAGACTGGTATAGATTCAAATCTCTTTTTGAAAAGATCTATCCCGGCTTTTTTGTAAAACTTAGAGACAAATTCCCTGATATTACTTTAGCCGAACAAAGAATGGCCGCGCTGACACGTCTTCATTTGACTACGAAGCAAATGGCTTCGATGCTCGGTATCTCCCTGGATAGCGTACACAAATCCCGCCAGCGCTTGCGCCAGCGTTTCCAAGTAGGACCCGAAACTAATCTTGAAGAAGTGGTAGCAAACCTGTAGCCCACCAACCAGTGGCTGAGAGCTTCAAACCATTAACGGCTTGTCCAGGAAATAACATGCCTGACCGATTGATTTTCAAAACATGTCAGGTTTTGGTCAGGTGACCGGTCAGCATTTTGTCTGCCTCCTGTCCGCTTTTTGTCGGTTTCAAAACTTGGAAACCCCTGTTGCGGGAAACTATTTTGCACGTACAAATTTTACCGTGACTGTAACTATGCAAATACGAAAAAACACTTTGATCATATTGTTCATCCTGATCGCATTTCTTTTGATTCTTTGCGTGTATCTCTTTTTTAACAGGCGAATCAGGGCCATGGAAACAAAGCGTCAAACTCCGCATTCAGAAAACGTGGACAGAGATTTTTCAATCGACATCAAATCTTAAAATAAGCAGACCATGAAAAAAATACAACTGTTACTACTGTTTGTGACCTGTCTTTTACAGGCAATCGCACAGAACAAAACTGTAACACAATTGAAGAAAGAACTCGCCGAACATCCGCAACAAGATCCTTTGCGGGTCGACAGGCTAAATGACCTTTCCTTCAACGTCTTTTTTGTGTGGGATGAGCGGAGAAAGTTTATGGAAGAAGCACTTTCCATATCCCAAAAAATTAACTATACACGCGGGGAGGCATACGCCCTGGCATCGCTTGGATATTACAAGTCTTTAGGCGGTCATGTGCACGAAGCTGATTCCTTAATGAAACGGGCCGAGTCACTGGCAGAAAAGATAGAGGATCCAAATCTCTCAGGGGTTCTCTTTTACAGAACTGGACTGAAAAAAATCAATTTGGGCGACAGGGAAGGACTGGATAATCTTTTCAAGGCAGAAAAGATATTTGAGACTTCAAACAATTACGATATGCTGACCCGCTGCCACGCCTCCATCGCGAGTGCGTATCAATTGAACTACAGCAACTATCCTGGCGCGATGGAATACTTGGTCAAAGCCCGTCAGTCTGCAGAAAAGGCCAATTCCCGCGATATTAATTTTATGGTCTTGAACAACTGGGCGACTCTTTATCAACTCATGGGAGACTATGAAAATGCGCTGGTTTATTTGAACAAATCAGCCGAAGAAATAAAAAGGGCTGAAGCTGATATTGGTAAAACGCAATTGCTGAACAATATGGGTGAAATATACCGGCTTACCGGCAAGTATCCGGAGGCAATCGATGCTTACACCAGGGCCCGTCAAGCTGATAGCTCGATGTTCAATGCTGATGTCTATGAAAGTAATCTTGCAGACGTCTATACCCGCATGAATAACCTGCCGCTTGCTTTTCAATATGCGTTCAGCTCGTTGGCTATCGCAAAAAAAATTCAGGATGATTACATTCTGGGATGGCTATATGGTGTCTTTGCCAGGGCATATGTTAAAAAAGGCGACGGTGACAGTGCAATCTTCTATGGACGACAGGGGCTTGATATCGCCAGCAAAACGGGTTCAATTGAATTCATGCGCGATAATGCACAGGCGTTAGCTGACGCGTACGCCCATGAAAAAGATTTTGCAAACGCTTACAAGTATCATATGCAGTATATCAATTTTAGGGATAGCATGTTGAATACCGAAGTAGGTAACAGGGCCGCTGTTCTGAAATACAGCAATGATCTCGACAAAAAGCAGGCACAGATCGTCCAGCTCAGCCAACAGAAGAAAATACAAAAAGCCTTTCTGTCCATCGCGGTGATTGGACTTGCACTGATTCTTATAACTGCTGGTTTACTGCTTCGCAATAACCGGCAAAAGCAAAAGGCAAACAAATTACTGCGTAGACAAAAGCAGGAGATTGATGCGAAGGCAAAAGACCTGGAACAATCTTATAATAATGTCGAACTGCTCGGAGACATTGGTCGCAGGGTGACGTCTTCGCTTTCGGTTGAAACGATCATCAGCACTGTATATGATAGTGTGAATTCATTGATGGATGCATCTGTATTTGGAATTGGGATTTATCACGAGGATACACACCAGATCGATTTTCCCGCCACATATGAAAATGGTGTGGCGTTACCTGCTTATACTAATTCTATTTATGAAGAAAACAGGTTTGCCAGCTTGTGTTTCATCAGCGGAAAAGAAGTTGTCATCGGAGATCTTGCAACGGAATATAAAAACTACCTGCAGAATATGCCAACGCCCAAGCAAGGGAATCAACCAGCATCACTTATCTACTTACCACTAAAGGCCAAAGAAAAGATCTTTGGAGTGATCACTGTTCAGAGCTTTCAAAGGGATGCTTTTTCTGACTATCATTTATATATGCTCCGCACCATTGCGCTCTATGCTGCCATTGCATTGGAAAATGCTGAATCGTATAAAAAATTAAATCAAACGGTAGATAGCCTGACAAAAACACAATCGCAATTGATCCACTCCGAGAAAATGGCTTCCCTAGGCGAACTCACTGCTGGCATTGCACATGAAATTCAGAACCCATTGAACTTTGTCAATAATTTCTCGGAAGTAAACGTTGAGTTGATCGAAGAACTTAGCGAGTTATTGGAAACGGGGGATCTCCAAGCGGTGAATGAAACTTTTGAAGATATAAAGAAGAATCTTGAAAAGATCAGCCTGCATGGCAGAAGAGCTGATTCGATTGTAAAGGGAATGTTGCAACACAGCCAAAGTAGTACGGGCGCGAAAGAACAGGTAGATATTAATGCACTAACCGACGAATACTTACGGCTGGCCTATCATGGGCTAAGAGCAAAGGACAAATCTTTCAATGCCATTACAAAGACAGAATTTGATCACCGGATCGAAAAGATCAACGTTGTGCCCCAGGACATCGGAAGGGTATTGCTCAATTTGATCAATAATGCATATTACACAGTAAACGAAAAGAAAAAAGTAAATCAAAACGGATACGAGCCGGTAGTTACGGTAACCACCGTGCAGGATGAGGGTAAGGTCAAAATAAAAGTAAGGGACAATGGCAATGGAATACCTCCTAAAATACTGGACAAAATTTTTCAACCATTCTTTACCACAAAACCAACAGGGCAAGGGACGGGGCTGGGTTTATCGCTTGCCTACGACATTGTAAAAGCGCATGGAGGAGAAATAAAAGTTGAAACCCGTGAGAATGAAGGCACAGAATTTACGATGGTTCTTGCGGCATGAGGGTGTGAATGTAGAAGTTCGTTCCTGTCTTTAAAATTGAATGCAAGTTTGATGAAGCACGGAGCGTCCGGAAAAATTAGAGTAAGTATATTTAGCTGAGATTTTAACGGAAGCTCCGATGCCAAAATCGAAACGTGTAACGACGCTCTCACTACTACCCGCGTGCTCCAAACGGAGCAGTAAAACTGGAATTGCTTTTCTGCTATTATTATGTCTATTGGTACCAACGCAAAACGGGTTAGAAGCACAATCGATCAGGATCAATGCCGTGGTACCCCCGGAGGGAAAAACTTTTGTTCATATTACTGGCATCGCGCAGGACAAGCAGGGATATATGTGGTTTGGATCAAAGAAAGGACTGTATCGATATGACGGATACAATTTTATTAGTTACAAAAATGATCCTTTAAATCTGAATTCATTAGCAAGCAATTCTCTTGAATCGCTGGCGATTGATTCGACAAGTACTGTCTGGATCGGTACATTCGGAAGTGGCCTGGACCGGTTTGATCCTGTCGCGGAAAAGTTTACCCATTTTCGCCATGACTCAGCAAATGAAGCGAGTTTAAGCAGTGACACAATATTGGCCATTCTCCCCGATAGCAAAGGAATTTTTTGGATTGGCACTCCCAGCGGGCTGGATCGCTTTGATCCCGCAACCAACAAATCTACACACTACAGGCACGATGCGAATGATCCGCTTAGTCTCAGTTGTAACGAGGTGCGGACAATTTATGAAGATCGTCAAGGAACACTTTGGGTCGGCACCGGAAGCCCTTACCCTGATGATAAGTCAGGGGCGGATGATGGCGGATTAAATAAAATGGATGCGAAAACCGGTAAATTTACCCGGTATATGCGTCATGCCGGTGATCCGCACAGTTTGATCAATAATAAAGTCGGTGCAATACTGGAAGACAGCAAAGGAAATTTCTGGGTCGGCACCGCGGGAGATGGATTGCATACGATGGATAGAGAAACCGGTAGTTTTGAGCGTTATGAATATGATGCGGCTTCACCGGAGAAATTGAGCCGGCCACCGTTGAACAAAGCATATCCATGGGATCATATCAGCTTTATTAAAGAAGACGCTTCAGGCGCGATATGGATCGGAACTTCCGATGCGGGGATGAACCGCTATGACACGCGAACAAAAAAAATCAGACATTACGAGTCCTCTCAGAAAAGCGAATGGCTAGGTGGCACATTTGACGACCAGACCTCCTGGGCTGCCTTCTCATCCCGCGATGGTATTTTTTGGATCAGTACGATTACCGGCCACCTATTGCGTATCGATCCGTTTGATCGCAATCTTCCCTTCATCTCTGTTGCAAACAAAGTCACTACTCTTTACGAGGAGCCGGCTGGGTTGGTGTGGATCGGAGGAGAAAATCAGTTGATCCTCAGAGACGACAAGAGCGGTAAAGAGACAACGCCATATCCAGGTACATGGTACACAAAAATATTCGAAGACAGGCAGGATAACATTTGGATCGGCACGGCGGATGGTTTATACATGACAGATAAAAAACGCCAACAGATCACTTCATACATGCATGACGACAAGGACATTAAAAGTATAAGCGATAACGTCGTTTTGGCTATCTATGAAGACGATCGATCCGATATGTGGATCGGAACAATAAGGGGGCTTGACCGATTGAACAAAAGCGACAGGACATTTGTCCACTATAAGGTCTTCCCAAACGACGACAGGCGATTTGGTGACAACATCATCACGTCCATTTGCGTGGATAATCAGGGCAAGCTTTGGGTTGGTTCACCGGGGGCGGGTGGACTACACCAGCTCAACAAAACAAATGGCTCTTTCAAGAATTATTTGTACGGCACTGAGATCCGTTCAATTTACAATGATTCCGGCGGAACTGTTTGGGTAGCGGCGAATGATGGACTGTACCTGTATAATGCATCCTCTGATGTTTTTACACGATTTAGTGATCCCAGTTCACCCAGGGGTGTCGATAATGTAAGATCAATTATCGAGGATAATGACAGGAACTTATGGATCGCCACTGATGATGGAATCATTAAGCTTAACGCGCAAAGAAATGAGACAACTCTTTTTGGTAAAAACTATAATGTCGAAGGTTTGACGAATGGGTCGGCTTATAAAAACAAAGATGGAAAATTATATTTTGGCACGTCAGCGGGATATTATTTTTTTGATCCACGGCAATTAAAAAGCGGCTCAAAATTTCCCCAGGTAATTCTTTCAGCGTTTCGCATTGCTGATAAATTGGTTAAACCAGGCAATAACAGTCCAATAGCCACTTCGCTCTTCACTGCTTCCGAGATTCGTTTGCCGTATAATCAAAATGTCTTTTCGATCGACTTCATCGCTATTGATTACACCAATCCCCAGGACAACCGGTATCTCTTTATGCTCGAAAATTATGACAACACCTGGCGCCAGGCAGGGTCAGACCGCAGAGCAAGTTTTTATAACGTACCTCCCGGCAAATATATCTTCAAAGTAAAAGCCGCCAACAGTGACGGACTCTGGGCTGAGAGAGATTTGACTATTATCATTACACCTCCCTGGTGGCGTACCTGGTGGGCTTATTGCATCTATGGGTTATTATTCATTTTAGCTGCATATGGTTTTTATCGCTTCCAGAGAGAGAAAGTGATTCGCGCAGAGAGAGAACGCAGCCGGACAAAAGAGCTTGCGCAAGCAAGGGAAATTGAAAGGGCATACAACGAACTAAAAACAACGCAGGCGCAACTCGTGCAAGCAGAAAAAATGGCATCGCTCGGGGAATTGACCGCAGGCATTGCTCATGAGATACAAAACCCGTTAAATTTCGTTAATAATTTTTCTGAAGTGAACAGGGAATTGATTGAAGAATTAAAAAGTCATCTCGCCTCAGGCGAGACAAAATTAAAAAGCGAGGCGCAAGAGGAAATCTTGAAAGACATTGATCAGAACCTCGAAAAAATCTCCCTCCACGGAAAGCGTGCCGATGCAATTGTAAAGGGAATGCTGCAACATTCAAGAATGAGCAGCGGACAAAAAGAATCGACTGATATTAACACGCTTGTCGATGAATACTTAAGGTTAGCCTATCACGGCTTGCGTGCAAAGGATAAAGCCTTCAATGCAAAATTTGAAACTGATCTTGACCCTTTAGTTGGAAAAATAAACATAGTACCGCAGGATGTTGGCAGGGTGATTCTCAATTTGATCAACAATGCTTTTTATGCGGCCCCCCTGCCCCCCAACCGGGGGTTCAGGGATCCGAACTATAAACATGAGCCGACCGTTTGGGTAAGTACAAAAAAAGAAGGCAATAAAGTTTTGATAAGCGTAAGAGATAATGGACCTGGAATACCTGCTAACATA